>JAFGCB010000017.1 GCA_016932855.1 Candidatus Omnitrophota bacterium
GATCAGCTCTCCAGCGTCTAACACCTCTGGATACCATAAGTTTTACTACTAAATCGGGGATGTTCTGTTTTGTGGGGCTGGAAGATGATGGTAGTCCAAGAGTGTAGTTAGTGCAAGGATCGTATCTCTTAAATTCGCCCTCAACAAGATGTATAAAGGTAGGATAGTTACCCAAAGGAAAAGATACATCATAAAGCCCTGCTTTTGCGTAAGGGTCGACTTTTGCCGCTTCCCTGCCGAATATTACAACATTATGCTCCTGGCGCTTTGAATCAGGACATTTTTCAATATGGTCAGCCCGTAGAATATGTAATAAGTTTATAAGTGACGGGTCATTGCGGTATCCCTGAATAAATACCAGGTGTCCCTGGCGGATAAAGTCTCTTACTTTTTCAATGATTATCTTTTGGGCTTTTTCTTCGTTGGGCCATTCATTTAAATCAACAATCATGTGTTCGTCGTAACGTATGTATTTCTGTTTGAGTAATTCTTGTATCATAAGGAGCTGAAGCTCTTCCGAAATACCAGTTACAAAAAGCCCTCCGTGATTGGTTCTCCATTCATACACTATAGTATCCGATGACATCAGTTTTATCGCTAATTCAGGGACATCAATATTTACCGGACTGGAGGAACCAGAAGTAATTCTAAAATCGCGGTCATATTTTTTGCTGAATCCGATATCAGCCAAAACCTTTACTGCAGCTTTCTTAAAATTGGCATTGGGAGTGTATTTAGAGCGGTAAAGGCTTGTAAGAAGGCTCCGGAAAGAATCCTGCTTTCCCTGAGAATCAACAATAGAGTTTAAGATATCAAGCATCGCACCTTCATCTCTATTTGTGCTTTCTTCCGTAGCTAGTTTCTCGATAACCACTCTAAGCAAAGTATGATCTTTTACTGATTGAACTAAATCCAAAGTTATATTACCTCTTGCAATTCTAGTAGCGGCAATATGCCTATTAAGAAACTTGCTGGTATTGGACTCTATTTTTCTGGGATTTCTGCCCCAAGTAATCTCATTATCCTTAACAGGGCTGGAAACAAATTCATCCTCATTAAGTATAGAAGATAATCTTAAAGTAACATGCATTATTTGGTCATTCAGTTGATCCACTAGCACCTCATCAGCGTAAATACGCCAATTACAAGAAAGTCCGAAGATCGTACGTTTTGTAGCGGCTGCGAATATATCACAGGTATGTTCAAAATCCTCATGTGTTGTGCCCTGAAGAAGCAATAAGTATTCTGCTACTGCCCAGAAAGATAAAGAATCGTCTGTCGGAAGTAATGCCTTATCCCCGACATAGTGATTCGCCAACTTAACAATATTATTAATTTGAGAATTTAAAAGTTGGCCAATAACACGGTCCTTTTCGTCCTCAATATCCTGGATTCTCGTAAAGAGCAGTTTAACAATAGCAACGGGACGATCAAAAAAACCTACAATATACCATACACCCTTGCCAGGATATTTGCTTCCGGATAACCTATCGAGTACGTCATAGGTCTTCTCTATTCTCTCGCTCATAAATGGAGCAAAGATGATCCGCTCAGAATTGAATTCAAAGAAATTCTCAGTTGCTTTCGCAAAGAAAAGTTGTATTTCTTTTCCAGCCAAGTCTTCTACCCTATTTTTAGAAGGGCTCGATACCTCTCCCTGGGTATATACCGGCAAGGCCTCAAAGCCAGCCATACTGGGATAGGCAAAACCTTCCATACATAAGAGGCCATGCTCTTTGCTTACCTTGTAATGAGCTGCATGTTTGCCTTCTTTGTTAACCAGGATGACTTCACCGTAGTAGTTATTTCTCTTTAAATCACGGGTATATCTTAATAACCAACCCTGGTAACGGCTTCTTACAACACCGCTAAGTTTTAAGAAAGGACCGGTATTATTAAGGTCGTAGTATGAATATGTCTCTAAAGGAACGTCTTTGAACTTAAGGGCTCCTTCGGCTGTTTCCCTGACTGCGAAGGAACGGTCGATAAGGGCTACGGTTTCTTTGGTTAAAATTGTTTTATTGCGGGTGGGAGAGCTTGACTCTGAAGAAGACCTAAGTTCCTGAATAAGTTTATCCTGCGCTTGGCTCTCTGCTTCTAGAAGAACCGGTAAGTCTTTTACGATAATCTGTTTAAAGAAAGCAATAAGGACTTCCGGAGATGACTCATACGGTACTTTTTGGCCAAGTTCCTTGCCAAGATAATCGAATATTAATCTTGAAGAACTATATCGCCCTGAATTTTCATCCAAAGCCCATCTCAACAAAATAAGAAGACCGAAATAATTGATTTCTTTAACCGGATTATCCGAAGCATCGATGTCCAGTTTTTCTGCCCTTAGTCTGCCAAGAAGACCTCCTAAACCCGCTAAGGATTCATGAATTACGGACCCGTCTGAAAAGCCCGATAAAATATTGCTTATGCCATTAAAATCCAGACTGCGATGGCCAAGCTCATGGCAGGCTACATAGACATCCCTGCGCAAGAAATTTTCAACCGCTTCCTGTACAGCTGAGGGCTTGGCAGGACTTGATAAAGCGGCCCGGGCACGGCTGAGGGCCCCACCAGCCACGGAAGAGGTAACCCTCGGGGAATGACCGTGCCCGAACCGAATATTATCAAAATTAGATTTAGCAGGCGAACTGGCAAACTGGTTAAATGAATCTATCCATTCTTTATTCTTGTCGGAAGAACTTCCGTAAAACTGGGAAAGAGCTTTTTTCATACCAGCTTCTACCACTTCAAGACTAAACAGGTTATCTAGCTTCTCAGGGCTTAAAAGGGATACAGGCTCCTTTCTTGTAAGAAAATATTCAAGCAGTTGCTTAACACCCATGGCCTCAAAATCCCAAATAGAAACTATTTTTACATTCTTATATCCACCCTCTAAATCAACGTCATAATCCATAAAGGCAGCTAAGTAATCATCACCGTAGTCTTTAAGCCCGCAGTCTATGATGCCTTGATGAAATAGCATAAAATCACCGTGATTAAACTTAAACTTAATAGCTCTGTTACCGAGTTTTAAATAGTAAAGTATCAATGTCTTTACAACCTCTTGCATAAACAGTTCGAATTCGCTTCTTATCTCCCAATTCCTGCCATAGGAACGGATTCTTGGCTTATCTGAGCTGGTAGGCCTTACTACATAGGCATTATCCCAGCCTGCCGGCAGATATTCTTTAGTAGTCATATAGACATCTGTGCCACTACTCTTTATTCGAGCCTGACCTTTAGCAAAAGGCCTTAAGGCCCGGCTGTTATCTACCTTCCAGGCTTCAAGAAGATTATCGTGAATCTTAAAAAGCTGGGCAGTCTTTTTATCCTCTGCTAATACGCCTCTGTAATCTACATCCAGAATAAATTTGCTCTGGCCGAACTTATGCCCGGCTGTAACCAGATAAACCCTGCTTATAATGTTCTCGGCATCAAGAAATACTATTTTTACATCTGAAATATCGCTTTTTTCTAATTGAGCCATGCCCGACATTATCTTTAATGTCTCTGTGAGTATATCTGTCTCTAAAAATGCCTCTTCGATTGCGCTTTTTAGCTCAGTTCGAGAAACTTCGGAATCCTTAAGTCTCGGCTCCCTGTTAGCTGCATCTTCTTCAAAAGTTACAGTAAAAGCCGGGGATGATATTGCCCTAGAGGCCCTGACTAGCTGGGAGGCGAAATCAGGGCCCTGGACAATTGTATTCTTGGTTTGCGGTATAAAATTCAACTTTAGATTAGCAGGACTTGAAGATAAAAACTCTTGACTAGTCCCTGCCAACTCTTGTTTATACAAATCGTGCAATCTTAAAGACTCTCTTATAAGAATATCCATATAAGAATGCTCGTGATTAACTAAACTAAGCAGCTTTTCTGCCTGGACACTTGATACATTAAGCCTTCTCCGTCCCCCTACGTAGGGCCAATCAAACATCTGAAGGTCTTCCACAGGAATAATAATTATGCCTATATCCACATATTCATGAACCCCTTCTCCCATAACAAATTGGTCGCCGGCCAATTCCACTACAAGGGGTACTTCCAAAAATCGAATGGCCATATATTTATGAATAGGCTTATTTCCTTCTCCGTAATCATTCCAGAAATCGTCAATCCTTTTATCGTAAGCATAAAAACTCGATATCTCATCAATAAAACTCATTTTCACAAAACTCATATAGTCTATATTTAAATCTTTGTATAAGACTGCCTGTCTGTTACATACGGAAATACAGGTATTAGGCGAGCCTGAATTAGCCAGCATGGAATTAAGCAATTTTAAAACCCCAACTTCATCTCTTATTTTCCTAAGCTCTCTAATAAGAGACTGGGCTTGTTCTATTTCGTTAAATTCGAGTTTTCTCTTCAGCTTACTCTCCAGAATAAATATAAATTTTGCTTCATCAAGATGTGAGTATAAACCGCGCCTCCTGAAAGATTCTTGCGTTAAATTTTCTCTTATCATATTTACCCTAGCGTCGACCTTCTTCATCCACCTAGACGCAGAGGACTTTAAGAGAGCCCTTCTTGAATAATCAAAACTTACTGAATATAATAGGCCTTGTTTTAAACCCTTAATTCCCATTTCACCGCCTATCGATAAATAACCTTCAATTATTCTGCTTATTTCAATTGGCGAAATCGAAAAACTTGAATGCTTCTGGTGATATTCTCTTAGATGTTCGTTTAACAATAAAACCGCTCTTTCTGCATAATCCGGATTCTTTCTGGCAACATCAATTAAAATGCCTGCCCAAAAACCCTTAAAAAATCTTTCAGCCGTCCTGAACCCTTCTAGAACTATCTCTAAATATAGGTCATCGCTCTGGCCGGCGTCAGCGATGGCCCCTCTTATATCGTTTCCAGTTACATCTCGATATGAAGACTTAATTTTCTTTTGTATTTTTTCAACTATTAAATTAATCTGGGAATTGGGGGAAGAAATTGTGAGGTTTACGGTGCGCAGGCGGTTTGCATTCATAATGAGGAGCTTACGGAAAAACTCTTCTACTTTAGGCGGTGCCCGGCCAAGAAGACTTTCTATTCTAGCTAATAAATCGACTGCTGCTTCTTTATAACCTCTAAATGGACTGACAGCCTGAGAAAATACTTGCTGTTTTATGTGAACTTGGGCCCAATCAATACTATTACTTATATTTTCCAGAACCACTGCATTAAAAATACTCTTTATAACATCCGGCACCAGGCAGCCAACGCCTAAATTTATCGGATTGAGTAAAGAATTACCCGTACCGCTTCCAACCGAGGAACCGGAATTAGAAGCTTTCTGATTAGCCTTCTTCTTAAGCGGTGACGAGGCAAAACTCTTTAGGTACTTGACCGCTGCCGGCTCAAATAACCTGCTTAATTCCTGGTCGGTGTAAACATGATTAATCTCGATTAAGACTCGCTCAAAAGGATCTTTGGAGTCAGAACGATGAATTCTATTTTCAAGAGTTCTGACTTGCACAATTTGGTCATCAACTAAACAATTATATATTGTCCACTCTATTCCATATTTATGGCGGAATGTTCCTTCTTTTTTACCTTCAGTATCACCTACAATATCAGCAAGCCTTATGTATCCGCCGGGACCCAAATCTAATATTATTAAAGCTGATTTTCCTGAAGTCATGGAAGCTACCATTCCCGGATAATAAGGCTTACCTTCAAGCACATCATAAAGGCCCAAAGCCTGGGCTTGGGTAAGACCTTTGGAACGCTCAACAATTGATAAAATATTTATTCCATATTTCTTTAAGTTTTCTAAGTCTTTAATTATAGCCCGGTCAAAGTTATGCCTGTAGGCATCGGGTTTAATTATAGAGATTCCTATTGACTCAGTTTCCAAGTCTCTTAATGTGACTTTGCGGTTAACTGTTATAGGGCTTGAGGCTTTTTCTGTATACCACCAATCGTTATTCTGGACATACCAGTTAATCACCCGA
>JAFGCB010000018.1 GCA_016932855.1 Candidatus Omnitrophota bacterium
AAGGGCCGGGCATCGTTATTTGTCTTCCCGACACCCCATACGCCACACCCGGCACCCGAAAAGCTATAATCTACAGTGCATTTAGTTTGTAACTATTTTCCGCAGCACTTCTTATATTTCTTTCCGCTTCCGCAAGGACAAGGATCGTTTCTGCCTATTCTTTTGCCCTGCTCTATAACCTGAGGTTTTATAGGGGATTTTTCTGACTTGTCTTCTTTTAAAGAAGAGTACTGCCGGTGGACAAAATTCTGGGGAATTTGACTAAAAACTCCTTTTACTTTAGGCGCTTCTTTTACTTCGACTCTGAATATCAAATCCAATATACCCTCTCTTATGGAATCGAGCATATTTAAAAAAGCCTGGTATGATTCGTGCTGGTACTCTTCTATGGGGTTTCTCTGTCCGTAAGACCGCCAGTGAATTCCTTCACGCAAATTATCTAAGACAAGAAGGTGCTCTTTCCAGCGGGAATCAATGACCTGTAAAGACACCATCCTCTCCAGAAAACTGATCTTGTCCCGGCCGATTCTCTTTTCTTTTTCCTGGGAATGATTCTTTATAAGCTCGAAGATTGATCCCTCGGCTTCCTCCGGGGATTTTCCGGAAAGAACTTCTTTATCTATATTTATTCCGAATCGAAAATGCATCTCTTGAACAAATCTATCTGTCTCTACATCGATATCCTGGACCTCTCTGGAAAATAAAGATTCCAGCGATACCCTTAAACTTTCTCGGCACATATCCAGGATTTCCTCTCTTAAGTCTTTTCCCTCCAGGATTTCTCTTCTCCGTTTGTAAATTACCTCCCGCTGCTTATTCATCACATTATCAAAGTCCAAAAGCTGTTTCCTGATCTCAAAATTATGGCCCTCTACCCTGCGCTGGGCTACTTCGATGGAACGGGTAACTAATGCATGCTCAATAGGCTGGTCTTCGGGAAGACCGAATCTTTCCATTAAGACCGTAATCCTATCCGAACCGAAAAGCCGCATTAAATCGTCTTGCAGAGAAATATAAAACCGAGATGAGCCCGGATCGCCCTGGCGTCCGGCGCGACCCCGTAATTGGTTGTCGATCCTGCGGGCCTCATGCCTTTCCGTTCCTATTACATGAAGGCCTCCTAATCCTACCACCTTATCGTGGGCCTCTTGAAAGTTTTTCTTATACTCTTGAATCAAACGCCCGAATTCTCTCTCGTAATCCTCGCTGGAAGGATCAAGGTTTCTCTGCTTTAAAAGGCTCTTCACCAAGTGTTCGGCATTTCCTCCCAAAATTATATCTGTACCCCGTCCGGCCATATTGGTAGCTATAGTCACCTGGCCAGGTCTTCCGGCCTGGGCTACAATATGAGCCTCCTTCTCGTGATACTTAGCGTTAAGAACCTGGTGGGCTATTCCTTTCTGTTTCAGCATAAACGAAAGTTTCTCTGAATTCTCTATGGAAGTAGTGCCTACCAGCACCGGCCGGCCTAGATTATAAAGCTCTTCTATCTCTCTTACTACGGCGTTAAACTTTCCTTCTTCGGTCTTATAGATCTGATCGGCAAAGCTGCTCCTGCGCAAAGGTTTGTTGGTGGCAAGAGCGACTACATCTAAATTATATATATGCTTAAACTCCTGGGCTTCGGTATAAGCGGTTCCGGTCATGCCGGCCAGCTTATCGTACATCTTAAAATAGTTCTGCAAAGTTATAGTAGCCAGGGTCTGAGATTCCTCTTGGATCTTTAACCGCTCTTTGGCCTCTATTGCCTGGTGAAGCCCATCTGACCAGCGCCGGCCGGGCATAAGACGCCCGGTGAATTCATCAACTATTATTACCCTGTTGTCCTTTACGATGTAATCCTTTTCTATCCTGAAAAATTCCTTAGCTCTTAAAGCCTGTCGTATATGATGAGGCCACTCGCTGGAAATATCATCGTAAAGATTATCCAAACCCAAAGCCTCTTCGCATTTCTTAAGGCCCCTGTCAGTGATAGTGACCGTGTGGGATTTCTCGTCAGCCAAATAATCAAAACCTTCCCCTAAATCTATGCCCTTATGTTTTGCCTCTATTTCGTCTTTTTCAAGGATTCTTCTTCCTTTAAGACTTCTTGATACCTTCTCGGCAATATAGTATTTATCGGTCGAATCTTGCGTCGGCCCGGAAATAATAAGAGGGGTGCGCGCCTCATCTATTAATATAGAATCTACTTCATCGACGATTGCGTAGAAATGCTCGCCTTGGACCATAGCCTCTGTCTGCAAGACCATATTGTCGCGTAAATAATCAAAACCGAATTCGTTATTGGTGCCGTAAGTAATGTCGCAGCTGTAAGAGGCTCTCCTTTGAGAAGGACTCATATCCTGCTGAATAACTCCCACGCTTAATCCCAGAAACTCATATATGGGACCCATCCATTCCCGGTCGCGTTTTGCTAAATAATCATTGACCGTCACTATATGGACGCCCCTGCCCGCAAGGGCGTTAAGGTAAGCGGGTAAAGTCGCTACCAGAGTCTTTCCTTCGCCGGTCGCCATTTCAGCAATGCCGCATTTATGCAAAACTATTCCTCCTAATATCTGCACGTCAAAATGCCTCATCCCCACTGTCCGGCGGGCAGCCTCTCTTGCCAAAGAAAAAGCCTCCGGTAAAATATCTTCGAGGGCCTTCTCTATAGCTTTAAACCTCCGCTCCTTATCGTCTATGTTGCCTGTCTTATCAAAGACAAGCTGCCGAAATTCTTGTGTTTTATCCTTAAAATAATCGTCCCCTTTTCCCTGTAAATCTTTTTCCTTGGAATTTATCAAAGAAACTATGCTTGAATACTTCACTATCTGAGAGGCTGAAGGAGTGGGAATCTCAAAGTTTAATTTTATGTCTACCTCCGGACGCAGTTTATTTATTTTTTTCTGGTAAGAATTTATAAAGTATTTTTTAAACATATTGCTTTCACGAATCTAGGTTAAGTAAATAATGCCGAGCGCTATATATCATACCATTGTCATACAACCGTCATACATAGCCATACAATTGTTTGACTATTGTATGACTTTTTCTTTAATTCGTAATTTATTTTGCAAGTATTCTTAAGTATGCTTCCATAAAGCCGTTAAGATCTCCGTCTAAAACGGCGTTGGCGTTTGAAGTTTGATAATCAGTCCTGTGGTCTTTCACCATAAGATAAGGATATAACACATAAGAGCGGATTTGGGAACCCCACTCTATCCTTTTCTTGTCTCCCGAAATCTTCTCCAGCTCTTTTTTCTGTTCTTCTTCAAGTTTTTGATAAAGCCGTGATCTTAAAACCCTCAGGGCAGTCTGCTTATTTTGATGCTGGGAACGTTCGGACTGGCAAGAAACAATAATTCCTGAAGGAATATGAGTAATCCGGACTGCCGAATCAGTCACATTTACGTGCTGGCCGCCGCGGCCGGAAGAACGAAAGGTATCAATCTTCAAATCCTCGGGGTTTATTTCTAACTCCACATCTTCACTTATTTCGGGAATCACGTCTACCGAAGCAAAAGAAGTATGCCTTCTTTTATTGGAATCGAAAGGAGAAATCCTTACTAACCTGTGAACGCCTCTCTCGGCTTTAAGATACCCGTAGGCGTAGAGACCGCGGATAATAAAAGTAACATTTTTAATGCCGGCCTCCTCTGCCTCAAGGATGTCCACCAGCTCCAGTTTATACTTGCCGGCATCAGCCCAGCGGCCATACATCCTAAAAAGCATATTAGCCCAATCACAAGCCTCGGTACCGCCTGCGCCCGAGTTAATGCTTACAATGGCGTTCTCGCGGTCAAATTTATCGGATAAAAAAACTTTTATTTCGAATCTTCCAACGTCGCTTCCGATACTCTGCAGCTCCCTAGCTATCTCTTGCTGAAGGCCGGCATCCTGTTCGACGATAGAAATCAACTCCCCGGCGTCGTTTACTCTTTTATTAAGCTCTGACCAGGTCTGAAATTTATCTTTTAAATCCTTAAGTTCGCTTATCACCTTCTGGCTCAAGGCCTGATTATCCCAAAATTCAGGCACGCCCATCCGGATTTCAAGCTCTCCTATCTTTTCCTTAAGAGTTGTTACGTCAAAGATAGTCCCCTAGTTCTTTTATCTTTTCCTGAAGTTCCTGCTGAGCTCTTATTAAATCTCTCATAAATAACCTCCCTTGGGTTTTAATCCTCCGGCCGCAACTAAACAGTGTGTAATTTAAGAATCGCCCAGGTTTTGAAGCCTAAGCCTTAATTCTTCCTTCTTATCCGAAGTGCTTATGGCAACTTCTGAATGTATCTTTCCTTCTCTTACGAGTTTTATGAGGCATTGTTCAAAGCTCATCATGCCGTAAATCTCCCCTTCCTCCATATAGCGGGGTATTTCCCAAATCTTAGATTCCCTGATTAAACGGGAAACCGTGGGACTTAAAACCATTATCTCATAGGAGGGAACAAGACCTTTTCCCTCCTTTCTGGGTATAAGCCTCACCGAAACCACTCCTTTTAGAATCTGGGACAGCTGCATTAAAACCTGAGTGTGCTGGTGAGTCGGGAAAAAACTAATAATCCTTTCTACTGTCTGGGGAGCATTGACGGTATGCAGGGTCGAAAAGACTAAAACTCCTGTCTCAGCAGCCTCAAGAGCCGCCCGCATTGTTTCTTCGTCTCTTATGTTACCGATAAAGATTACGTCCGGCGAATGCAAGGCAAATTGTCTTAAGGCGGCCGAATAAGTCTCTACGTCTTTTCCTATCTCTCTCTGGTTGATAATCGATTCCTTATCGGTAAAGGTGAACTCTATAGGGTCTTCAATGGAAAGCACATGAAATCTAAAATTTTTGTTTATATGTTCTATCATGGAAGCGATGGCGGTGGATTTACCGCTGCCGGTAGTCCCGGTTAAAAGTATAAGGCCTCTTTTCTCCTTGCATAAAGACTTAAGCACATTTCCGGGAAGATTCAGATACTCGAAATCCTGTATTCTTAAGTCTATCTTTCTTATAACTAAGGCTAAAGAATTCCTCTGATAAAATACGCTTACCCTCATCCGCCAATTTTCTTTAAAGTAAAAAGCTCCTTCGTAGTTTTTTCTGGCATAGAGAGTCTCAAGGCTCTCGGGCGGGACTATCTCTTTAACAATCTTAAACATATGTTCGGCGGTTATGATATTTTCATCGATGGTGATTATGTCGCCGAATAAACGTAATTTGGAAACCGATCCGGCCCGCAAAAACAAGTCAGAGCCTCCCAGCTCTATCATCTTTTCTATTTGCTTATCGATTAACATATATAAACCCTCCTTCAATGAGCCCGAACCCTAAAAGGGCGGGCTTAGACCTCATTTATTCTATCATATCCTTTATCTTTTTCTCTAGGTTTATTAATTTTCTTTTACGGCTTTTGCCTGAGGAATAGTTGCCGATATCGCCGCAATTTTTTACCACCCTATGACAGGGTATTGTCACAGGAAAAGGATTTTTCTTTAGGGCCGTTCCTACAGCCCGGAAAGCTCTGGGCTTTGCTATTCTTTGAGCAACCCACTTGTAGCTGCGCACCTGGCCCAAGGGTATTTTCATAATACACCTATAAACGCTCTTTTCAAATTCAGTAAAACCCTTAACCTCTTCTTTTGCGCCTTTTCTTGATTTAGCCATCTATTTTTTTAATTTTTTATTTTCCGTAGGTTGCCTTTCTTCTCAAAAATAAATGATACTTATGGGCGAACCTGTGGGCTTCATCTCGTAATCTCTGAATAATCCGCAGAGCCAAAGAAGATACAGGCAGCTTAAGGGATGTCGGCGTATAAGGAAACCACACTTCTTCGTTCTTCTTGGAAATCCCGATTACTGCTATATCCAATTTATACCTGCCCATCACATCTTTAGCGGCGTTAACTTGGGGCAGGCCTCCGTCAATAATGACCAGATCGGAAAAAATCTTATTTTGCGACAAAAGGCTTTTTATCCGTCTGTCTACTACCTCCGAAAGTCTTGTTACATCATCCTTCGCTTTACCCTTTATCTTATAACGCCTGTATTCGGACTTAAGAGGCACACCTTCCTCAAATACCACTACCGAACCGGTTGCCTGCCGGTCCTGAATATTGGAAATATCTATGGCTTCTATCCTGCGGGGCATTCTTGCAAGGCCCAAAGAACTTTTAAGGCAAACCAATTGGCTGTACTCTCTTTTTATGCCGTACAAGCTGGATACAGCGGTAAGTTTATCTCTCAGAAGAGAGGCTTGCTCAAACTTAAGCCTCTCCGAAGCCCGGTTCATTTTTCTTCTTAAAAGATCCAATAAATCCTTGCGCTTTCCCTCCAGTATTAAAAAAATCATTCTGATGACCTTCGCGTAATCTCTCTTGGAGATTCTTCCGATGCATGGCCCTGGGCATAATGATATATGAAAATAGAGGCATTCTTTCTTAGGCATTATCTTGCAGGTCCTGAAAGGAAAAGTCTTGCGGATAAGCTCCAAAGCTTCGTTTAAAGGCTTTGCTTGAGGATAGGGCCCGAAGTACAAAAAATCCTTTTTTCGCTTACGGGTTATGGCAAGACGCGGAAAATCGTCGCGGCTTATTTCTATAAAAGGAAAATTCTTATCGTCTCTAAGATCGATGTTGTACTTGGGCCTTGCTTCTTTTATTAAAGAATTCTCTAGAAGCAAGGCTTTTGCCTCGGACTCGCAAACAATAATATCAAAATCAGCTATGTCCTTAAGAAGCAGTTCCTTATTGGGCGCGAATACCCCTCTATGGAAATAACTTCCTACCCGCTTTTTTAAAGATGAGGCTTTTCCCACATAGAGAACCTTGCCTTCTTCATCCTTCATAATATATACGCCGGGAAGGTCGGGAAGGCTTTTTGTTTTTTTTACAGCCGAATTTTCTTTCGCCCTTATTATCTTTCTCTTCTCAGCCATTTCACAATTTGCCTGGCTTGCTCTACCCTGAAAATAAAACTGCTTATAAAGAAAACTAAGGACCCTAAAGCTATGGCTAAAATCAATCTCAGTATTTTAGCCTCCACAATCATCTTATTCCAAGCCAAAACAACAGCCAAGCCCATAAACAGGCTTGAAGCTAATATTTTAAAAAAATTTGCCCACATTTTTTGATCGGCAAACCCCTTGAGGCGGCGGTTCAATATATTATAAAGAACTATGAAATTAAATCCCGCGGCTATACTGCTTGCTAAAGCCAATCCTCCTATCTTCAAAGGCTTCATGAGAAGTAAGCTTAAGACTATATTAACGCCCAGGGTAAACGTTGCTGTCTTGGCCGGCGTTTTAGTGTCTTGAAGAGAGTAGAAGCAATTCACTAAAAGCCTTATTCCCCCGAAAAAAAACAGGCCTAAAGAATAAAATAATAAAGCTTTGCTTGTAATCGAAAGTGAATAAGCGTCAAAAGCCCCTCTAAGATAGATTACCTCTATTATAGGACTTGATAAAACAGCCAGGCCTACTGAGGCCGGCAACAAAATAAAGGCGATATTGTTAAAGGAAAAAACAAAGGCTGATTTATACTGTGAAAAATCAGCGTTATTTCCAAAAGCCGATAAATCAGGAAGCGCCGCCCGTGAGACAGAAAGTCCGAACACCGCTAGAGGAAACTGAACCAAATTATTAGCATAAAAAACCGCTGCCACGCCTCCCGGGCCCACTATCCAAGAAAATGTGGCCAGGGCCCTGTCTATTAATAAATTTAAATGATAAACCGAAACACCCCATAGCCTGGGAATAAACAAACTACGCATTTTACCGACTACCGGGTGACTCATAACTATGCGAAGATTAAAATTGAATCTAAAACCGCTCTTAAGCAAGCTTAAAAGATGACAAAAAAATTGCAAAATTCCCGCCACTAGCACTCCCGCAACCAAGATACCCATGGGGCTGTGAGGGTAAGAAGGGAGCATTAATAATATAATTATTAAAATAATATTCAGTATCGCCGGCGAGAAAGAAGGAGCGAAGAACTTCTTGAGTACAAAGAGTATCCCTCCTATAATCGCGCCCAGGCAGATAAATAAAAGATAAGGAAAAAGAAAACGCGTAAGCCTTACCGTAAAATAAAACTTTTCGGCGTCCTTTGTAAAACCGAAGGCAATGGCCTTAACCAGAGGCAAAGAAAGGATAATACCTAGAAATGTAAGCAGCACAAGGAAGAAAAAACCGATAACGATCACGCTGGAGGCTGCATCGTAGAATTCCTTTTTCGGCTTATCTTGGGCGTATTCCGAGATAGCCGGAACAACCACCGATTCAGCCACTCCTTCGCCGGCCAGAGCCCGGAACATGTTAGGTATTGAAAAAGCCACAAAAAAAGACTCTATTTCAGGTCCGGTCCCGAAAAACCTGGCTATTAAAATATTCCGCACAAAACCTAAAATCCTGGAAAGAAGGGTTCCGATAGAAATAATTACGGTATTCTTTATTATTTTTCTAAAAATCCTTGACATTATAACGATTATGCCTTATTTTATTGTACAATTGATGTACCTAAGCCTTTACCGCCGGGCCTTAAGGGCAAATATATAACAGCCCACTATAACAAAAGAGAAAGACGGAAATAATACTTAAACAAAAAGGAGCTTAGCAATGCCTCAAAGAAAATCAGCTCAAAAAGCATTAAGGGCCGATAAGAAAAGAAGAGAATTTAATCTAGTCTTAAAAAGAAAAATTAAACAGGCTATCAAAAAATACTTAAAGGCTATAAACGCTAAAGATTTAGATCAAGCAAAACAAAGCCTTCAGATAGTATATAAACAGTTAGATAAAGCTGCCTTTAAAAAGTATATACATAAAAATAACGCCGCCCGGAAGAAATCCCGCCTTAGCAAAAAACTTAAAGTCCTCAAAAGCTCTTAAGACGACTTTAAGCCTAAATATTTTTTAGGAAGCGGTCTTTTTTACAAAACCAACCCTGTTCTTACTGAAACTCTTGTTTGCTGCGCTAGGAGACTTAAGCAATTTAAAAATCAGCATTTCTAAGGCCGTCTGGGGATTTAAGGCGCCTTCTTTTATAAGCCTGTCCGTATCAAAAATATATTTAAGATTTTTTTTACGCCGCGAAGGCTCTTTTATCTCACTGAATATCTTTATAATCAATCCCAGTATCTGCATAGATATTTTATCTTTGCGATTCTTTTTAAAAAGATCGGCTAAGATTACCACGGAGTCTGCCTGGGAATTTCTCCTCAAGGCCCCTGCTAAATCCCTGATAGAAAAGTCTGTTTTCTTACCGGCAAGCTTATAAGGCGGGTTCAATTTAAAAAGAAAAGAGAAGAAATCGTCTTTCTCCAGTTCCTCGCGATAGATATTTTCTACGTCGAAATCGAATATAAAATAGCCGCTGCTGTCTTTACCTTTTAAAGATTTTAAAAGATATGCTTTTACGTCCGGTGACAGTAAATCCGCGTTTCTGAATATGAAAATCCGATTTGTGAAAGAGAAATTTTCTATTTCTTTCTGAAGATAGGCGAGGGTTAAATCGTCGCAGAAGAAATTAAGACTGCTTAAAGAAGGATCTTCTTTTAAAAGAATGCCCTTTATCTTATCTATTTGAATCTTTTTATAGTTGGCCTCTTTTCCTAAAAGGACAAATACGTTTTTTTGAAGCTTTCCCATTTCTATAACAACTATTTTTTGAACTTACCTCAAGTGGGAATAAAAAATAAATTTGTATCATCTATCCGGAAAGCTTCTGATTACACAGATTAAATATAGATTACAGTGATTAAATTTAGCGATATCGAAATCTGTGTAATCTTTTTAAAATCTCTGTAATCAGATTATTTCTTTCCATTCAAAGTCAAAGAAATAATCTTACCATGCTTCAACAATATCCTCGGTAACTTTTCGGGCCGCCTCTTCCAGCAATTCTGTTAAAGCTTGGTCTTCAGTCTTAGCAACCGAACCTACCAGGGCATATTCCGAATCCGCAATTAAACTCTTGTGTTTGATTACCTCCTGAGAAATAGTATTATAAAGTTTATAGTCAAAATTAATCTTAAGCCTGTATTCCTCTACCCTATCCTGATTATCATACCTTAAGGTGCTGCGCACAAAATCCGTAATAGTGCACTCCAGCACTAAATCAGCATTACCCTCTCTGGTGACTTTAAGATTGCCGTCGAAGGTAAACCGGGAAATCAACGCTTTTGTAAACGAATTATCCAAAAAAGGAGGCACGCTTCTAAAATTTGAATACTCTTGAGTCTCTCCGGTAACCCCTATGGCGTTAACTGCTGGCTTTATATAAATGCTGCGATACTGAGGATCCAAAAACCCTCTGGTGGTGTAGCCGCAGCCAAGACCCAAAGCGGCTAAGGTAAAACTTAAAACGCAAATAAGGAAAAAATTAATATATTGTCGCATAGCGCACGCTCCTTTAACCCCTCCTGTTTCAAAGGAGGTCAATCTATGATTTATCCGCTATTACCTGCAATTTTGTCTTGGATTCTTCAGCCCAGGAACTCCGGGGATAATTCCTTAAAACATAATCGTAATAAACTTGGGCGCTCTTAAATTCTTTCTGTTTATAATAGAATTCTGCGATATTAAAATATTTCTCAGCCTCTTTATCCTTGAGTTCTTCGAATTCTTTCTGGGCTTCCTGAGAAATCTCGGCATCGGGATGTCTAGCTATAAATTCTTCAAACCGTTCTTTAGCCTCTTTAGTAAGAGCCTGATCATAATCACTGTCTAACGATGCTCTTGCGCTGCACAAAGCCAACTGATACTTTGCCGGCTCGACCCACTCGCTTTCCGGATACTTCTCGATTAAGGCCTTAAAAGAATCTATGGCTTGCTCGTAGCGGGCCAGGCTCTTGTAAAGCAGCCCCAGCTTATATTGGGAAGCCTGGGCTGATTCTGAATAAGGGGCATTGTCTATAACCTTCCTGAATATCTCGATGGAAGGATGTTCAAATAATTCATCCATAACAACGCCTAGCCACTTATTTCTTTCTCTATTAAGGAAATAATCACCTATTTTGTATTCTATCTCTACTATCTCGCTTATTCGTTCGCTATAAGGATAGGAATCGACTACTTTCTGGTATTCTTTAAAAGCCTGATAGGAATTGCCCAGAGCTTGCAGACATTTTCCCATATAGTATTGAGCCTCGGGAGCCTGCTTTGCGTCAGGAAAGTGAGCAATAACCTTCCTAAACTCTTTATAGGCTTCTTGATAGTTCTCGGCCTCATATATCTGCATTGCCCTGTCCAGCTGAGCCTGGGGAGAAGCTAAAGGAGAATGCTGAGGGTTTCGCCATTTTTCAGCCTTAGGCGACCAAATCCAAAAAGCTGATCCAACCTGATTTATGCTCATTAAAAGAAAAAATATGATAATAGCCTTCAAGCTTTTCATAGGCTTTTAACTATAGCAGAATAAACAAGAAAAGTCAAATTAAAGCGGATTCAAAAAGGTTATTCTTGGTTTATCATTGTCTGTTTCTAGAAAAAATCCCGGTTTTTCACTCAAATTACCGGCTTCTCAAAAATATTTTTAGGCTCTGAAATTCATAATTTCGCCGTTTTTCAAAGATTTTTAAAAAATCAGGAAAACGTTTACAAAAAAAACAGCTTAACCCCTAGAAAACCAACGAGTTATCGAGGTATACTTTAAGTGTCCCGCGTAATTGCGGGAAAAGCCACGGACCCCGCTCCGAATAAGGGCGGGGTTTTTATGTTCAAGTGCGCTTTATCTTCAAATACCCGCACCCGGCAGGCTAACCTTAAATCAATTCTTCAGGATATTTTGCTGTGTATTTTCGCGGAAAAGACTTTAATGCATAACAAGGTAATCAAGACAGTGTAATATAAAAATACATGGCTCAAGGAAAACTTATATTCAAAATAGCTGAAAGGAAGTTTGGACAAAAAACAATTTATCCGCAAGAAAGCAAAAATCAAGAAAGAAATAGAATTTGAAAGAACCGCTCTTAACGCAGAAAATAAATACAATCCTAAAAATGCCGACAAAGAAGAAATAATAATACCTAAATAGGGTATTATCACGACACTGGTAAAAATATTCAAAAGGTAAACTTTTGAAAAGTAGAAACTTACCAGCGGCATAAGACCCAGGTTAGCGAATAAAGACATAAAAAATAGAATTCGTATTTTATCAAAAAACTGGGAATCTTTCCGCCGGACATAAAAATACTTAAAGCCCGACACTATAGAAAATACCGCGATAAAAGAAAGCTGGAAACTTGCCGAAAACAAATCCTGGGGCCTTAATAATAAATCCGCAAAACCCGCTAAACCCAGAGAGTTAAGAGCAAAGAATTTCCTTTGCAGTAAAAAACTAAGACAAAAGCAGATAAACATAATAGCCGCCCGGGTTACAGGCGGCTTTAAACCGCAAATAAAGGCATAAAATAGGATTAAGCACATCGCGATAGCAAGCCGTGTCTTTCGCTTAAAGCCAACCAGCTTTAAAACAAACAAGCACAGCCAGGCCACAATACCTACATGAAGCCCGCTTATAGCCAGAATATGGCTTGTTCCGGCGTCTGCGAATATGCCTTTTATTTCCTTAGACAAGTCTTCTCTTCTGCCCAGAAATATGCTCAAAACAAAAGGTGCGATTTCTTCCGGGAAACTACCCTTGATAACCGCGGCCAATTTCTCAGAAACCACAAAAGCTGACTTTCTTATCCCTGTAGAATTTTTTACCAAATTCGGCCGGTTCTTGCCGGATATATAAAGAGTGTATTTTGAATACCCGTAGCCTGATTTGCGCAATTTCCCCTTGAAAAGATAATAATTTAGAGATCCAAGGTCCTGTTGAGAATAATCTTTAACCAGGATGCTTGCGGGGTAATAGATATTTTTCCCATCCTTTATTAGATAATTAGAGTCAATTAGGTAAGTTCTGAAAACACCGAACTGCCTGGCCGGCTTATCAATCTTTCCGCAGACATAAACCTCGCCGATTAAAACCTCTTCCGGCAAAATAAGGCTATAAGGCTTAATCCAGATAAAACCCAGAAACAAAAAGATAAAAAGAATGGAAATATCCGAGGGAAAAAGCTTGCTTTTTTTATGAAAGAATACCGCCGATAAGAAAAATGCAAAACTAAGGAATATTAAAAGGAAGGGGTTTAAACTTAAGAATTTACCGCTAATTATCCCTAAGGCAAAGCTTATAAAAATTCCTAAAGCCGGGTGCATTAATCTAAAATTAAATACCGCTTAATTTTCTCCAGTTTCTTCTTGCCGATTCCTTCTACTTTCTCTAAATCTTCTATTGCGGCGAAAGGGCCGTTTTCAGTTCTGTAAAATATTATCCTATCGGCAATAACTTCGCCTATGCCGTAGATAGCCAGAAGCTGTTCTCTGGTAGCGGTATTTACATTTACCTTGACAGTTTCAGGAGAAGCCTGGTTAATTTTAATCGAATCAAGATAGCCTGGATTCTTTTTAAGAAAGAAATGCGCGCCTGAACCTGTTATCAACAAAAAGGCTAAGAATAATAAAGCGTTTCTTTCCTGGCAGGTAAGGTTAAACATCTCTCAACGCTAATTTTCGCTAATTTCTAAGACGCTAATACCCGCTAATATTCGCGTAAATTCGCGTTTCAAATTAGCGCTAATTAGCGCCTAAGGGACGATATTCACCAATTTTCCGGGAACGTAGATTATCTTTTTCGGCGAGGCTCCTTTAAGAGCATCCTTGATTTTCTGCGAAGATAAAGCTTTTTGCTCAATGTCTTTTGAGGAAATCTCTGCCGGGACCAAAAGACGGGCTTTTACTTTTCCTCTAATAATGACGGCTATCTCTATTTCATCTTCTTTTAAAAACTCCTCTTTATATTCAGGCCAATTCTCTTTAAAAATTGAGTCTTTGCCGCCTAAAATCCCCCAGGATTCCTCGCAAATATGAGGCGCGAAAGGTGCCAGCAGCAAAAACACCGTCTTTACCGCCTCCCTTAAAATACTGCTCTGTACTCTGTACTCTGTACTCTGTACTCCTCTATATATTTCATTTACCAATTCCATGACTCTGCTTATAGCGGTGTTGAACTGGAAGTTTCCTTCCAAATCACGGGTCACTTCTTGTATCGTCAAATGCATCTTTCTTAATATTTTCTTATCAAGAACGGATAATTTTTCTTTGTTTTCTTCGGGCTCTTTACCCTCGACAAACTCGAGAAGCCTGAAGCATCTTTTAAGAAAGCGAAAGCTTCCCTGCAATCCTTCATCCTGCCATTCAGCGTCTTTCTCGGGAGGGCCCATAAAAAGAATATAAAGTCTCATCGTGTCTGTGCCGTATTTATCGATTATATACTCGGGAGACACTACATTGCCCTTGGACTTTGACATCTTTGCGCCGTCTTTTACGATCATGCCCTGGGTAAAGAGCCGGCAAAACGGCTCCTTAAAGTTTATTAGCCCCAAATCATATAGGAACTTATTTATAAATCTTGAATACATAAGATGCAAAATAGCGTGTTCGACGCCTCCTATATACTGGTCAACCGGAAGCCAGTAATTTACATCCTGGGGGTTAAAAATATTGTCTCGGTCCCGGGGGCAAATATACCGCAAATAATACCAACTTGAATCAACAAAGGTATCCATGGTGTCTGTTTCTCTCTTGGCCCGGCTTCCGCAGCGAGGACATTCGGTATTAAGAAAATCTTCAACGTACTTCAAAGGAGACTCTCCTGTCGGCTTAAACTCTACGTCCTCCGGCAAAAGAACCGGTAAATCTTTCTCCTCGACAGGCACAATCCCGCACTTATCGCAGTAAACTATAGGAATAGGGACTCCCCAGTAACGCTGCCGGGATATAAGCCAATCCTTGAGCCTGAAATTTATTTCTCTTTTTCCTATACTATTTTTCTCCATATATGAAGCTATTGTTTCCTTGGCTTCTTCTGAACCCAGCCCGGAGAAATGCCCGGAATTAGCAAGCACCCCTTCGCCTTCATAAGCCTCTTTAATGGCCTGTAGCTTGTGGCTTATAGCTTGTGGTTTGCTTATGACTTCTATAATCGGCAACTGGTATTTTCTGGCAAATTCAAAATCGCGGCTGTCATGAGCCGGGACGCACATAATAGCGCCGGTTCCGTATTCCATTAAGACATAATTGGAAATCCAAATCGGTATTTTAATCCCGTTCATGGGATTTATAGCGTAAACTCCGGTAAAAATTCCTTCTTTTTGGAAATCTTCCTGAAGCCGGGCTGAACTGGGCTGGTTTCTGATCTTTTCTATAAACTGCCTTATTTTTTCTTTATCCGGTGAATCCTCTATAAGCTTATCTAGTAAAGGATATTCTGCTGATAAAGCCAGGAAAGTAGCCCCGAAAATAGTATCAACTCTTGTAGTAAAACAGTTTATTTTAAATTCTTTATCTTCTACGGAAAAATCAATGCTTACTCCCTGCGACCTTCCGATCCAGTTTTCCTGCATAACCTTGACCCTCTGAGGCCAATCTTTAAGCAACTCCAAATCATCGAGAAGTCTCTGGGCATAGTCGGTAATCTTAAAAAACCACTGTTCTAAATCTTTCTGAACAACCTCTGTTGAGCATCTTTCACACCTTCCGGAAACAACCTGTTCGTTTGCCAAAACAGTTTTACATGAGGAACAGAAATTTACAGCCGCCTCTTTTTTATAAGCTAAGTTTTTCGCGTAGAGCTTTAAAAAAATCCATTGAGTCCACTTATAATACTCCGGAATGCAAGTCGTTACTTCACGCTCCCAATCATAGCCTATCCCCCAAGAGTTAAGCTGACTCTTAATTCTATTTATATTCTTGAAAGTCCATTCTTTAGGATGGATGTTGTGCTTTATTGCCTGGTTTTCCGCCGGAAGCCCGAAAGCATCCCAGCCCATAGGTGAAAGCACGAGGCTTGCCCGCATCATCTTATAGCGGACTACGGCGTCACCTATGACATAATTACGGCCGTGGCCCACATGAAGCTCCGAAGAAGGATAAGGAAACATGACCAAACAATAATATTTTGGCTTAGCTCTATCCTGGGTGTCTACCTTAAACAAGCCTTTATCCTGCCAGAAAGCCTGCCATTTCTTTTCTATCTTCTTATGTTGGTATTGGCGTTCCATGACAGCTAATAAATGAAGGTTTTAATCAGGCTAGCCGTCCATCGTAAAGACTCCTTACGGCTTCGATATTCCGCGTATCATCGGTTTCCTCTTTCTTGGGAGTCTCTAAAATAAACGGGACTGTTCTAAGTTTGGGGTGATTTATAAATCTTCTGAATCCTTCTTTTCCTATTTGGCCTTCTCCTATATGCCAATGCCTGTCTTTTTTAGAACCCAGGGTATCTCTTGTATCATTAAGATGGATTAGCTTAAGCCTATCTAAACCTATTAAAGAATCGATTTCCGTGACTAGATTATTAAGCCCTTCCTCTTCGCTTAAATTATAGCCGGCTGAAAAGACATGGCAGGTATCAAGGCAAATCCCTAGATTCTTAGGCCTGCCTAATTTATCTATTATATAGGCCAGCTCTGAAAAATGCGAGCCTATCCAATGGCCGCTTCCGGAAATATTTTCCAATAATAAGGTTACTGAAGGTGGTGATTTTTTTAGAATTTTATCTAAAGCCTCGATTACCCTCTTGATGCCGTCCTGATAGGTGCTTCTCTTGAAACTTCCCACGTGGGTAACCATAAGCTCGGCTCCTAAATCATGGGCATCGTGCATATCCCTTATAAAATCCCTGACCGAGAATCTATAAAACCTTTTGTTATAGCTGGCTAAATTCAAAGTATAGACTGCGTGGATGGCCAGGGGGTTAATGTCGGCCTTTTTTCTTCTCTTTACAAACTCATCTAGGTCGTCTTTCTCCTGGGGTTTTCTTCTGAAGGAACGGGGATTGCGGGAAAATATCTGCATAGTATTGCAGCCAAGCTCAACTATCCTGTCTATTGCCTTATAGATTTTACCTGAAATAGATACCTGAACGCCTAAACGCAGCATTTAAGTCTGTATTGTTCTACTCCGCCATTCACCCTATAAAAACCGGCGTGGCTCCGCAGGAATAAATTTCTTCGAAGAAGTATGGAGCCGGAGGGAGTTGAACCCTCGACCTTTTGACTGCCAGTCAAACGTTCTCCCAACTGAACTACGGCCCCATTAATGGCCAATTGCTAATAGCTAATAGCTAATAGCTAATAGCCAAAGCGCATCGCCGTGTCTAGTAGTTTGTAAATATTATCATTTAAGAGGTAAATTGTCAATTGACAAAGAAATAGCCGAATGTTATGATTAAAAAGCTAATTTACCCTAATTTTCTTCGCGAATATTCGCTAATTTTAATCCGCGGTGATTAGGGCTTTCGCCGAGGTGGTGGAATTGGCATACACGTCGGTCTCAAAAACCGATGGAGCTTGCTCCGTGCGGGTTCGACTCCCGCCCTCGGCATTCTATTTCCAACCCACTCAACCCAGCCATTATATTTTGTAAACGTTTTCTTAGAAAGGGCCAAGGCCCCTTGAAACCGGGCTTTCAAGATGTTATATTAGAATGAAGCGGAGGTTAAGAATGAAACAAGATGTTGCGACCTCCGCTATTTTTTTAGCTAACCGCCGAAAATAGCCTGTCAAGTCTTGACACCCCAAAAATATAAAATCCTACCCGGATTAAAACAACTCTTGTCAAGTCTTGTTATGACAAAACCCTGCATGTTAATATTTAATTAGAGCAGCCTCTTTTATATAGGTTTAAGGTCGTTAAAAGGTGAGGTCTCTATACTCTTTTAGAGAGAGGGCCTAAGGGGGCGAAAAATCCTTGACCTTTGAAAGAGGCAAATACTTAAAGCTTAAATCGCCCCCTTGTCTTCTTACATTATAATCCGAGAACTTTTCTAAGGACTTCCACGTACTGAGGGTTAAATTGGGTGCCGCTATTTTTTTGCACTATCTCAAAAGCCTCCTGAATGCTTTTGCCCTGTTTATACCCCCGGCCGCTGGTTATAGCGTCGAAAGCGTCGGCAACAGTCAGGATCTGGGCTGCCCGTGGTATCATGTCGCCGCTTAAGCCGTGAGGGTATCCTGTGCCGTTAAACCACTCGTGATGGTGCAATATGGAAGGAAGAAGCTCCTTAAAAGCTTTGATGGGCTTTAGTATTTCAACGCTTAGGATCTCATGCCTGCGGATAAATTCTAATTCTTCATCATTAAGTTTTTCCTTCTTGTGAAGAATATAATCCGGCAGGCCGATTTTTCCTATATCGTGAAGAAGGGCTGCCTTGTAAATAAGCTGACATTCCTCCTGCGAAAGACCTGCTTCTTCGGCAAGCTTAAGGGCATAATTTGCTACCCGCTCGGAATGACCCTGGGTATAAGTATCTTTTTCCTCCAAAGCTTTGATCAAGGAACGTATGGCCTCAAGATAGGCCTGCTCGGTCTGGGCTTGAGCCTCTTTTACTTCCTGCAAGTTTTTTCTAAGCTCCTTGTTTCTTTCCTCTAAGTCCAAAATCAAAAAATCGAATGAGTCTTTCTTAGGGGTATCCCTTGCATCTTGCCAGACATTCTGCTTTGCCTCTAAGCAAACAAGGGGTGTTTTCGCCTCCGATATTATTTCCTTTAAGGAAGAGTCGGCTAAAGAAATAACGCTCTGGGCCGAAACATTATCCGAAGGCAGAATAAAAACTATTGATGCCCGCAAAGAAAGGCTTAGGGCGCTGTCAGCTAACTTAAATTTTATATCTTTGGCCTGCCGGATTATCCTCTCAATCGAAGCCTTTACTTTTTCTCTGTTTCTACGGAAAATAGCCGCCAGGAACACTCCCTCGGATATACTGGTCAAGATTATATCCTTTAATTCTCTGCGCAGATTAACCTCAAGAAACCGTGAGAAAGTTTTCAAAAATGAATTCATCTCTTCATAGCTGTACTGCTTTGTAAGATTTGTATATCCTAGAACACCTATCGCTGCCAAAGACATATCTCTGCGCCTGTCCCGCAAAGCTTCATCCAGCTGCAGGGAAAAATAGCGGAAAGTATAAAATCCGGTGAAAGGATCGGTTACGGCTAAATTCTTAAGCCTGCCGCCTATAAAAATCAAATAGGTATATTTGTAGATATTGGAAATAAAATATCCGGCTATGCAAAGAAAGAATAAAGTAAAATAGTCGAATTGAAAACCCTTAAATCTCAAATGCAGCAAGACAAGAAATAGCGAAGCCAGGATTATAATAGTCGCTAGGGAATTCTTTAAGAACGAATATGAACGGTTAACAGCCAGGATTAAAAAACTTAAAGCAAAGAGCAGAAGATAATTCAGGCATACCGGAACCTGCCGTATATAGGCCTTATTAAGAATCATCGACAAAGAATTAGCCAAAATAATCACGCCGGGCAAATCCCCCAGGGGAGTTAAATGGTTATCGTGGATAATCTTAGCTGTTGCTCCGACTAAGACTATCTTGTTTTTAAAAAAATCCGGGGGGGTGTCGCCATTTAGGACCTGGTGAACCGGAACTATTTCAAAATCCTGGGGCGAGAATAAATAATCCAGTTTAGTTATGCCTGAAGGAGAACTGGGTATCGAAAATTCCTTATTAATCACTATCCTGCCATCATCTAACCGGATATCCTTAAGTTTAACTCCCAAGGAAAGAGCAACCAGCTTGACATCAAAAGAAAACTCAAGGCCGTCTGGACCGGCTATAAAGGTGCGTATATTCCGCACAACTTCGTCGGAATCCTGAGGCTTATTCACAAAACCGACTGCGGTTACGCTCTCTCTAAATTCTTCTAAAGGTAATGACTTCCTATCCCTTGTATACCAATAAGAGGCAAGCACTGAAAGAGGAAGTTTCTTTAAGGCTTGACTGAAAACCGCGTCGTCTTCGTTTGTTTCAGAAGGCCCGGAAAAGACAAAATCAAAACCAGTTACCTTAGGCTTATCTCTGGCTATTTTTTCGATAAGCTCGGCAAATATACTTCTTCTCCAGGGCCACTTCAAACTGACTTTCGATAAGGAAATACTGTCTATGGCTACAATAACAATATCTTCGGGCCTCTGAGGAATTCTATAAAAATAATGCGCATGATTGGTAAATACATCTGCGGCCTTAAACCTTAGATTTTCAAAAGCGCCTAAGGAAAAAAAAGTATACCAGATAAAGAATATAACCCAGCATACAAAAGGATAGGTAAACTTCTTATCCTGTAAGAATCTCAACATAAATATGTATCTTGAATATAATTCTGCTGACTAGCGCAGCTATCCAAAAGCTATGGTTGTCTTTGATACCGGCACCAGGGAAGGTATGGCCAACAAGAACAGGGATCAGTAAAACAAACCTTCATGCCCGTTGTATTTGTGCCGCCTCCACCGCTTTGACTATGGCCTTGGGTTGATTCCTGGATATCGCCTTCGGTTGATACAGCCAAGGCTAGCTTTGTTGCTCCAAAATTCTTAATATGCCTGTGTTCAAGCTCTCCTTCCGAAGAAAAAACAGAATTCTCACAATCAGCAACAATTACAAAACTTACACCTGGCACAGCGGCTGAAGGCAATGGCTGACCGGCAAACCCTGAGTTTATACCGTATGATACACCTCCGTCTCTGTCTGCCGGACAGCGAAAAATCTCGGCATGAGGACCGTATCTACCTAAGTTATCTTCGCTTAAGAAAGCGGCGTAAGCGAACCTGGGAATATTCATCCTTACAAAAGCGTAGCAAAGCCTGGTAACCAAATCTCTATTATTTATGACCTTGGCATAGGCTTTTTTTACCTGTTCGGGACTAAGCTGAGTTAAGGTTGCCGGTAAAACATCGTTTTCTAGAGCATAAATTTCTACCGCTGCCTCCAAGGCCTGCAAGTTAGCCCCGCATACTTTCTGACGGGCATTATCCAAAGCCTGTCTGTATCCGGCAATGCCTGCTGTTGCCAGAATCCCTGCAACAATAAGAACGGTGACTATTTCCAAAAGGGTAAAACTCTTTCTCATAACACCTCCTTGTTTAATCTCTCTTTATTTTAAGAATACCACCCCAACAATTAAAAATCAACTCTTAATAGTACACGCCATAAAGATTATGCCTCGAACCGGCTGCGCAGCTGCCCGCAGGAAGCCTCTATATCCCGGCCCCGGGCTTTTCTTAAAGTAAAAAAGGTGTTTTTTTCTTTTAATGCCTTGGTAAAGCCTTCTATTTCGGATTTATCCGGAGCCTGCCATTCAAAATATTCGCAAGGATTATAAGGTATTAAATTTATCTTACAATTTAACTTTCTTGCCAGACGGCTAAGCCTTACGGCATCTTCTCTGGAAGAATTTAATTCTTTTATCAAAATATATTCTAGGGTTACAGGCTTTTTTTCTTTCTTTGTAAAATATAACAAAGCCTTGGTAAGTTCTTCTAAAGAATACCTTTTATTTATGGGCATTATCCTGGAACGCCTCTGGTCATCCGCGCAATGCAAAGAGACAGAAAGCCCTACTCCTAATCCCAGATCGGCAAGATTTCTTATCTTGGACGCTAGGCCTGCTGTTGATATACAGATTTTTCTCTTGCCTAAATAAATTCCTTGTTCGTCCATGATTATTTTCACCGCTTTTATCAGGTTTTCTAAATTATCCAGAGGCTCGCCAATACCCATGAAGACCGCGTTGGTTACTTTGGCAGGCTTTAAATAATCACTTAGATATAAAAATTGGTTTACCATCTCGGAAACTTCCAAATTCCTCTTAAAACCCGAAAGGCCGCTTACGCAGAAGCTGCATTTGAACTTACAGCCTACCTGAGTAGACAAGCAAAGAGTATTGCGTTTAGGCTCAGGGATCAAAACAGTCTCTATTAGAGAACTATCTTTTAATTTGAATAAAAATTTCTCTGTCTTGTCTTCAGATACTGCTTTGTCTTTAAGTTCCAGTTTTGAAAAATAAAAATTTCTCGGCAGAAAATCTCTTAAGCTTTTGGAAAGATTGGTCATCAAAGAGAAATCCTCAACCCTTTTCTTATAAATCCAGTTAAAAATCTGAGAAGAAGAAAACTTGGCAAAGCCCTCTTCTGCAAAAAACCGCCTTAATTCTTCCCGGGTAAAGCCTTTTATATCACCAAGCATACCTGTATTGTAATCCAGGGGTTTTTTCACTGCAACAGCTTAAATAAATAAAAAGGCGCCTTTTATCAAGGCGCCTTAAGAATATCAGGCCTTAATTGACGCTTTTAAAAAGTGTACTTTACTTCAAACATCAGCTGATCCCTGTTTCTAAACTCTCCGTTGTTTGTATCGGGTCCTCCGAAAAAGTGAGCGTAGCCCAGCTTAAGCCAGATATTATCCATCAGTTCAAAGATAACCTTGGGAATAATTCTTCCGTGGCCGTCCTCCTGGACAACGCAGGTTACTTCCGGCTTAAGGCGCTCGTGCATAAAATCAGTCATTACCTTCAAAACATAGTAATTCTCCAGCTTATCAAGCACCCCGTAAGTAGCGGTATCTAAAACCTTGGTCTTAGCGCCCGTAAGAGGAGCGACGCTTGTCTCTCTATCGGTTACGAACTGCAAAAACTGAAAACTTACCAGCCAGTTCTTAACTATATTTTTCTCTATAGCAATGCCCCAGTTATACTTATCCGAAGGCTCGGTTGAAGCCCAGGCTCCCGGCGTTCCGTAATAAGTAGGCTCTTTGTGCACGTAAGCGAGTTCTCCTTTTACTGTTATGCCTTCAAAAGGACCGGGCTCTATAAAAGTCTTGGCAAAAGAAAAGCCCGCTGTCTGAGTCCTCTTATGACGCCTGGTTCTGTAACTGTCAACACCGATTCTAAAAGGGCCGAAAGTCATGGTTTGAACCCTAAAGTCTTCATAAAGATAAGCACTGGTCGAAAACCCGTATAACCAGTTAAGAGTATATTCCAGGTTGCCGATCATCGAGCGCCAGCGTAGACCAAAAGTAGAATTCTCAAGCTTTTGCCCCGGCGAGTCATAATCAACTCTTACGCTGTCCAAAAAAGCAGGCCCGCCTAAAGCCATTGGCAGACTGTTAAGTAAATCATCAAAGGCGTTATAAGCAGTCATGCCAAAGGGAGCCTTGGGAGGAGCTACCCGGCTCTGCTCGAAGTCAGGAATCATTAAAAACTGAAGGGTTGAATTTACCTGTGGTGAATACTCTGCTTTAAGCATCCAGAGAGGGATTCTCATATCAGCTAAATCAGGAAGAAACCAATTAGTCAAATCCCAGGGCATGACCCGGTCTAAGATAGGTATATCCATCTGGCCCCAAACAACCTGTTGTTTTCCTAAACGCAGGTCCAGGTTATCCGAAGTATAATCAAAGTAGCAGTCCCTTAACCACTCCTGCCTCTGGGTATGCCCCATCTTATACTGGTTTCTGTCAAAATCATCGTCATCCCTTAAATCATAGGCAAAATCATAGAAATAACGGGGGTGAACAAAAAAAGCCCAGTCATCTGAAATCTCATATTCCACCGCTACGTCAATAGTGTTTTTTAAAGAAGTTAGAAACTGCCGGTTGTTGTCGGTATTATTGCGCATCCATACTTCTGTCTTTAAAAATCCGGCGTACTCGATATTATCTCCGACTTGCCCGGCAAAAACACTGAAAGGAATCATCAACAAAATAAAAACCAAGAACTTCTTCATAACCTCGCACCTCCTTAAATGACCCCGAGCCCTGAAAGGGTGAGGGGGAATTGAACCCCGCACCTTTAATATATTCATTGACTGAACAATCCAGGGGTACGGGGTAAGTTCAGCCATAGAATTTATATTCGCTGCCGCTCTATAAATTCTGGCTTCACTTACCATCTTGACCTCATTAATGACTTGACCGTAAAATCCTGCTCGCTTATGCCCTGGTCGTATTTTGAGTTTTCTATAAGAACAACTGTACGGTGGCCAGTCCGTAAGTCTTTGCACTCCAAAGCCTCCTGGATAGGATAAAGCTTTCCTCCTCCTATATCAAACCATACCCATTGCCGGTAAAGAGTCTTGAAAAGCTTGTCGTTTTTGTCGTAATACTCCTCAAAGATATTGCCCCCGGTATCCTTATCAACCCAGATTATTCTTTTGGAATAATACCAGTGAGGCTTTGTCGACCTGCATTCAATAATAAAACAAGGCCTTCCCTTGAATTTTAATTCCTGCGTATGCTCGAATAGATATCCTTTGAAATCCTCTTCTCCGATAAGCTCGTAAGTCTCATCTTGAAATCCCCGGGTGGAAACTTCCTGAACCGTAACATCAGCGCCCATAAAAGCGTCGTCGTCTTCAGAAGCGGATATTTTCCTTACCTTTTTAAGAGAGGGCAGCCAAAGCCAGGTGTCTTGTTCTTTTTTTGGATCGGCGTAAGTCCAGCTTAATATCGCCAAACCTTTAGACTCTGTAGGATAGGTTACGATTACCAAATCCTTATAAGATATGCCGTCTTCGCCGGCTTTTATAATTCTTTCTCTTACAGCATCCTTTTTACGGGTAAAACCGCTTTTATCCACATAAAAAATCGTGCTTGTTGAATAATAGTCATAGGCGAACAAAGAATATTTATTATGGTACTTTATCCGCATAATCTCCTCGGCTGACATACCGTCTTTAAGCTTGTATACTTTGTGATATTCCAAATCCTGGGCGAAACCGCCGAAAACGAAAAAGAGAATCCCGAAAAACAGAAACAGTTTCCTCATGAGAACACCTCCTTGTTTAAGCCACGCCTCCTTCAGGCACAACTCAATTTAAAATTAACAATTAGCAATTCAAAGGCTTAAAAGGCTTCTTTAATTTTAAATTGCTAATCTTGCATTGATAGTTATAAATTAAACAACTATGCCTTTAATTTTCTGGCCTTAAGCCTTGAACGGACTTTTCCGAATAAAAATACAGGTTTTATCCACCAGGCCAGAACCGGTATCATAATTAAAGATGTAATCATATTTAAAATCAAAGAAAGGCAGAGGTTAAACCCAAGCTTTGCCTGCAGCAAAATTGAAGAAAAAACCCAGACAAAAATACCCAACGAGACCACAAAACCGCTGAAAAATACCGCCTTACCGCTGGTAATAAGGGTCTGGTGAAGGATATTTTTGTAGGTGCGTTTCTTTTCTCTTATCTCCTCAAAAAGACGGGCCAGTATATAAATACCGTAATTAATTCCTAAGCCTTCACTTAAGGCGGCAAGAGGAAGGGTCTCGGTAGTAATAGAGGTACCCAAGAAGCCGAACATAGAAAAGACTATTAAGTTACTTAAGATAAGCGGCAGAAGAAGAATCCAGCCGGCGACAAAAGACCTGTAAACAAAACTCACGTAGAGAAAGATTAAAAGGGAAATAAGAATAACATTAGGTATGATTGTCCTTTTTATAATATCATTAATCGCGAATAAAATACCGATGTCTCCTCCCGCGTAGTGAAACTTAAGGCTAGGATATTTTTTCCCATCAAAGTATTTTTTAGTCTTATCTACCGCAAGATCTACGGTGGTTGATTTATGGTCTTTAAAATCGAATTTTATATTGGCCAAGCATTCATTAGGGCTTATCAAATGATCGTAGTCATTAGGAAAGCCGCTTAAGGTATATAAAAACCAGTATTGGGCAACCACGTCGTCTTTATCAGGAACCCTGAAATATTCTGGCTTTCCCTCGAACATAAACATATTTAAAGCCTTAACAGCTCCTACTATCGACAGAGATGAACCTGCCTTAGGGACTTCTTTTAATAAAAATCCCTGAAAATCGTCAATCGCCTTTAAAGAATCCACCTTAAGCAAGGAATCTTCGGATTCTACAAAAATATAATAAGAATTTGTTCCTCCGAAGTTACTGTTAATAAAGCTTTCCGCCCGGTTATAAGGGCTGTCGGCGTATAAATAACTTGAACCTTCGGTGTTATCGCCAACAACGATTTTGCCTATCCCCAAGAAAGAGATAAGACAAATAACCACGAAAATGCTTACAATAATTGTTCCGGCTTTTTTGTCTAGAGAAAACACGCTTAACTTGGAAAGAAGGCTATCAACCCACTTGTGAGCCTCTTCTCTCTTTACTTCCAATATTTTCGGCCGGTGCAGAAAAGACAGAACGCAAGGGGTAAACATAAAAGAAGTAAAAAAGTTGGCTAAGATGCCCAGCCCCGAAGCCATAGCCATGCTTTTTATAGTCGGAAGCGGCACAAACCCCAAGGATAAAAAACCAAAACCATCGGTAAGCACGCAGGCAAGACCGGGAATAAATAAATGGCTCATAGTATTTACAATGGCATGCTTGCTCTTCATCCGGGGATTGCGCATCTCTTCATAGTAACGCTTCATGGTATGTATGGAATGGCTGATTCCTAAAGAAAGAATTATAAAAGGCACAAGTATCGTTGAAGGGTCAAGCCTTAGGCCCATGAGCTTCATTGTTCCCATCCCCCATAAAGTCGCCATTGAAGAATCAATTAAAGGAAGTATTACTCCCCTCTTAGAACGGAAGGTAAGGTACAAAATGCAGGAAATAACAATAAAGCTTATCATTAAAATTTTAAACATCCGCGGCATATAAAAATTAAGCCACCCTTCTAATATAGGCCGCCCGGCAATATACATGCTTGTATTGGCATCTTCATATTTTTCTTTAAAACCTTTAAGTACGTCAAAAATATATGAAGTCTTAACTTTTGATTCAAAATCAAGATAGATAAGGGTGCTTTTTAAATCCGGGGAAACCATTTTTCCGTAGACATTCGGGTTGGATACGACCCTTGCTCTAAATTCAGCCATTTCTCCGGCATTCTCGGGAGCAACCCTTAAAAGTCTTTTTACAAAAAACCCTTCTTCATTGACTGTCACGTGTTTTATATGACGCGAAGCTATGGAATTAATCCGGGCTATATTTACACCCTCCAGGAGATATAAATCTTCGGTTAGCAAAATCAACTTTTCTAAAAATTCTTTTTCAAAAATAGTTGAATTCTTTGCTTCCAGGGCAATTGATACCTGGTTAAGACCGCCGAAGATATCAGTAAGGGTATTCTGGACTTTTATAAAGGCGTGTTTCTGGGGCAAGAAATCCTCAAGGTGTGTCTCGATCTTTATGTCTTTTAATACATTTATGAAAAATACGGAAATAATAACACAAGCAAGAATAATGTATATACGAAGATGGATGATTCGGCGGGCAAATTTATATTTCCAGTCAGTCATTTTAGCAAAGCCATACGGCGGAAACCTAAATTAGAAAAATTATATTAATAAAATTATACTAGCGCAGAATAACATTGCAAGTAAAAACAAATAAAGTAATTTGTTTATTAATGATTGTTATTCAATGAGATATGAATATTTAAAATTATTTTATGGGTAAAGGCGGGAATGAATTTTAAATTCCGAACCATCCTTCAACCGGACTTCTATTTAGACCTATGCCAATATGCTTGGGCTGGATATATTCAAAAAATCCGAATTTTCCCAGGTTTCTTCCCCAGCCGGATTTACCTGTTCCGCCGAAAGGGGTCTGGGAATTCATCTGAGCAAAACTATTTATCCAAACTGTTCCAACTCTGGCATTACGGGCCAGCTTATCTGCTAGCTGCAAGTCTTTGGTCCAAATCTGAAGGACTAACCCTGTGGGGTTATCCTCGATTATTTTATCTACTTCTTTTCTATTAAAGCTTTTAATCAAGATAACCGGGGCGAAAAATTCTTCATAGATCACCTCTTCTACCCTAATCATAGTAGGCGGATAAAAGTAACCTTTCTCTTCCAAGGGCTTTCCGCCGGAAATAATCTCTGCTCCTTTATCTTTCAGCTCTTTTACCCGCGAGTGGATATTTTCTAAATGCTCCTTAGTTACAAGAGCGCCTATTCCTGTATCAGGCGCGAAAGGCGAACCTATCTTTATCTTTGATATGCGCTTTTTTAAATCTTTTACAAAATCTTCATAAATACTTTCTTCAATCAAGGCAAAGCTTGTGCCGATGCACATCTGACCCTGCTTAATAAAGGAAGAACCTAAAATATTCTGCAAAGCTCTTTCTTTGTCGGCATCGGAAAATACCAAGGTTAAATTACAGCCGCCTAATTCGCAGATTATCTTCTTGGGGAAATCTTTTGACTGATAAATTATCTTCTTAAGGGTATCCCTTGAGCCGGTAAAAGAAATAATATCGATATCGCTCTCGGAAAGGAGCTTGCCAACAGTTTCGCCCCGGCCGGTAATTATATTTATCAGCCCCTTGGGGATATCTAATTTATCTATATATTTGGCAAGCTCAAGGACTGAAAGCGAACCGTACTCCGAAGGCTTTACAATCAAAGAATTTCCTGCTGCAAGAGAAGCAGCGCAGGTAAAGCCGAAAATCATCAAAGGCACGTTGTACGGTAAATATACCCCGCAGACTCCGAAAGGCTCATAACGTATAAAATCTATCCCGGCTTCGCTTTCCAGCAATTCTTCCTCTAAACTCTCCAGAAACGAAGCATAATAATTAAAGGCGTCGGCTCCTAAAGGAATATCCACAAAAAGCGACTCTTTTAAAGGCTTTCCGATTTCTTTAGTTTCAAGCTCTGAAAGACAGGAAAGATTATCAAGCATGACCCGGGCGATCTGACGCAATACTTTTGCCCTTTCTTTAAACGAAGTTCTTGACCATTCCTTCTGGGCAAGCCTTGCCTTTTTAATAGTAAAATCTAAATCTTCTTGCTTTGCCTCGAATATCTTAGCAAAAACCTGCTCGGTCGCCGGATCAACAACCTCTATATCCTGCTTGCCTTTCTTAAACTCCCCGCCTATATAATATTTATACTCCTGCATGATATTCTTAGACTTAAATTTCTTAACTATTATCTATAAGCTATTCAACGGGTGCTTGCTCCCAAAGCTTAAAGGTTCTTACTAAAACAGGGTACCACTTGCTCATCTTGGCAAAATCGCCCTTGGTTTTAACTTTTCCCTGGGCCGAAGCGACAAAAGGCTCGATCTCACGGTTAAAGACCTTTTTAAGTATGGAAGCCTCTCCTGCTATCAAAAACTCAGCGTCGTCATTATCATCTACTTTTACAACTCTACCTTTATCATAGTGAAAACACATTACCTCCTGGGTATCCTGGTTCTTAATAGCTAAACTGCAGGTTAAATTGTATTTCGCTCCTAATTCCTGCGCTTCTTTGTCATTATTTACTAAATCAGCGAGCTTCTGTCCGTGTTCTCTGGACAAAAGCCTAAATTTTTTTCCGGCGTATCCGCAAGATTCTTCTTTTTTTAAAACAGAGGCTTCTGCTTCAATTCGGATCTTTTTTATCACTAAATTAACCCGGCATTGCTCCTCAAGCAGCTCAATGAGGCTAAAAGCCTCTTTGAAATCTCTGCCTATAGAGACCACGCCGTGGCCCTTAAGAATAACGATATTGGTGTTTTCCAAAGCATCCAATACCGGTTTTGTATCGACGACTATAGGCGTCTCCTGGGGAATAACCGCTGCTTGACCGATATAGAACTTCGCCTCGAAAGAGAAAATGTCTAAATTTTCAAAGTAATGAAAAAATGCCGTGGTAAAAGTAGGGTGGGCGTGAATAACAACCCCTGCGTCCTTGAACTTGCGCTGAATATCTAAATGAAGACTTTTTTCATTAGTAAGCTCGAGCTCTCCCTCCAGAACATTTCCCTTTAAGTCGGCTAAAAGAACTTCTTTTTCTTCCAGGTGGCCCAGGTAAGAATCGTGGGATGTAACCAAGATCTTATCCCGGTTTACCTTGCAGGAAAGATTTCCGTTCTTGGCGGTAACAAATCCTTTTTGATTTAAAAGGCCTGCCCAGTAAATAATCTCTTTTTTTTCTTTGGAAAAATTCATTGCAATAACCCCCATTCCACTAACTCGTAGTCATTCTCTATTATATACTCTTCTTTATTTTCTTGAAGAATAAAATTCTTGCCCTCAAGACTAGAGGCGTCAACGTCCAATCTGTCTAAATCAACCTTGGCCTCATTAAGAATTTCTACTCTGACATTATGCAGCTTGCTTAATAAAGCCACGTAAAGACTACCGCATATTCCCGCCAAAGCCTGCTCGTCCGATTCTCTGTAAAAGAGAAAAGTCTTCTTTATCTTACCTTTATAAAAGAGCAAACCGAGCATATTGTCGGTACAGTAAACAAAATTTATATTACTTTCCTTAAAAAGAGGTATGTTATGTTTAAGCCCTAGCAAAAAGGGTCTGTTCTCAGGAACTAAAACAGGTAAGCCTTCTCGTTTAAGCTCTTCTAAGCCTTCCTGGGATACAGGCCCCCATACCAATATAAATTTTCCGGCATTAACCAACTTCACTAAAATCTCCTATCTCCATAGACTTAGTAACAAATTTATTAGGGGTTATGTCAAAACAAGGATAAATTGCGTCTATCCGTGAATTATCCGACTTCAAATACATAAACACCTCTTCTTTCGGCCTTTCTTCGATCTCAATGGTATTTATATCAATTTCTCTGGGATACTGAGTAAGTGCGTAAAAAGGTATGTCAAAATGCGCGGCCAATACCGCCAGGGGATATGTCCCGATCTTATTTATAATATCGCCTTTTTTGCTGGCCCTGTCCGCGCCGCTAACAACAGAATTAATCTTCTCCTTTTTCATTAACCATGCTATCTGGTTGTCGCAGATAAGCACACAGGGTATATTGTTCCTGCGCAGCTCCCAAAAAGTAAGTCTTGCTCCCTGCAAATAGGGCCTTGTCTCGGAAATATAAAAAAAACATTCTTTATTAAGCTTTTTTAATTCCTCATATAAATATATAAGTTCCCCGTTTACATTGCATATAGTAAGAATGTTGGAAGGATTGGGCAAAATTTTTGCTAAACTCTTAGCCCTGTTTCTTCTTAAAGCATCGAAGGCGTTTATAAAATTCTCTACCGCTTCTGTTATATTAAGGCCCTTTTTAATCTGGGCTTTAAGGATTTCGGCTAATAAGGGAAAATCAAAAGTGGGCCTCTGGTGGCTGAATTTACTGCTTATCTCGTCTACTGAAAGCCTGTCGCCGAATAGCGCGCAGCAATGAAAAAAAAGAAGCACCTGGCCTAAAGAGCGGGTCTTCATCTCTTTTAAAACCCCAAGGGCATCATCCAAACCGGATACTTCGATATATTCCTCTTTAAAAGGAAGTCCGGTTTCGTCTAAAACAAAAATACTCTTATCTTTCAGTCTAACCGGAAATAGTAAAGGACTCTTCATTAAAAACCTCTCTGTAAGCTTTAAGGGCTTTCCGGGTAAGCTCTCCCGGTATGCCTCTGCCTAAAGGCCTGTCTTCGCAATCAATAAGCGGCATAACCTCTAAAAGGCTGCTGGTCAAGAAAGCCTCATCACAGGAAAATAAATCATCTATACAAAGACTGTCTTCTTTAACTTCCACATTCAAATCTTCCAGTGCCTTGAATATGACTTTCCTGGTAATGCCTTCGAAGGCTCCGGATGAAAGGCTAGGCGTAATTATCCGGTTATTTTTTACAATAAAGATATTGCTACGACTTCCCCCGATTAAATTATTGTCTTCGCTAAAAACCAGGGCCTCATCTTTATTCTTCCTCTGGGCGAAAAACCAGGATAACCTGTTTTCAAGATAACTCAAGGATTTAATCTTGCCCGACAGAAAGTCTTTATGCCTTTTACGGCTGGAAATAATAGCGGTAAATCCTTTTTCATAAACCTCGTCTGTATAATAGCCGAATTTATCAGTATATATGACCAGGCCTGTTCCTTTACGCTTCTTGTAAGCGGTAATCCGTATGTAGGCATCTTCTAAGCTGTTTAATTTAAGCAAGTCGGAAATTACACTTTCCCAATCCAAGGCCACATTTTCTATACCCAAGAAAGAAAGACCCTTGTTAAGCCTCTGGGTGCGCAAATCAAGAAAAGGTATACTGCCTTTATAAGCCCTCATCGGCTCAAACGCCCCCCAGCCAAAGAGAAATCCCGGCTCAAAAATTTCACTAAAAGCATCCTTATCCTGCAAATCGCCGTTATAATATACTTTCATTGCTCAAGTAATCGCATTAAGTTCTCGTAAATAATTTTCTTACGCTCCTCTTCCTTGAGCTTATCAAAGAGTTTTAGATTCTCCTCAACATTTATATTCACCGGATAGTCTGAACCCCATAAAATTTTATCCTCACCGAATAAATCCATGGCAAGCTGTATGTTTTCCAAGGACGAACCGGAAGTGTCAACGTAGACATTTTTCAAAAGCTGAGAGGGAAGCTGGCTTAAGTCCTTAACAAGGTCTCTTTTTCTAAGCATCATGTAGACCCGGTCGAATCGATCCTTAAGAAAAGCCGTTACCCCGCCAAGAGATGAAAAAATAATCTTAGCCTTACAATCTTTAAGCAGCCCCTCCATCATCAAAAGCCCCAGGAGCATGGAAATATCAAAACTGTATTCCAGAACCGGCATAAGAAGAGGATCTTTTACTCTTTCAAAGCCAATCGGGTTTAAGGTCTGAGGATGGACAAAAACAAAAAGATTGTGTTTGTAGGCTTGCTTAAATACTACTTTTATGTTCTCTATAATGAACCTTCCTTCATAGCTTGAGGCTATACTTAAACCTTTCAAGCCTTTTTCTTTCAACTCTTCTAGCTGCGGACAAATTGCATCTATGTCAGTTACATCAATAATTCCCGCGGCTACTATTCTTTTGTCCTTAAGCATAAGTCCGCTTGCCGCCTTGTTGTAAATAGAACAGGCCTCTTTACGGCTTTTTAGCTTAAGATGAGCGTCTGTTGAAGGATAGACCAAAAGCGCTTTTTCTATGCTATACTTATCCAGAAACCCGCAGAGAGCCTTACTGTCAGTCCAGGCTCCCTTATAAAAAGAAGTATGGACTGACAGCTCTTTGGGGATAAAATGAATATGAGAATCACATAACATCTATTTGGACTCCAGACAAAAGACTCAAGACCAAAGACTTAAAACCAACCTAAAAATTCTGGTCTGTAGTCTTAAGTCTCGAGTCTATGGTCTAATTAAATGTGCTTTTCTCCCTTAACAGCCCCTTCTTCCCACTTGGTAACTCCCCGCATTACATCTTGAAAACAGAGTTTGGCCAAGGGGTCGAAATTGCTGGTCATTATCCTCTGGATTCTTCCCGGCTTGGAGAAAAATTCTCTCATGCACCAGGAACCCAATCTTCCTAAATCTTCCATAGACAGATGGTCAGTCGGTATCACCGGGTGCAAGAAATCCCATTTAAGAAAGTCTATTCTTTTAGGATCAAACCACTTCTTCTTTAAACCTATCCTCCACATCGGAGAATTAGGAGCGGGCGTAACGTAACCGACCCATAAAATATCCGGATCGACCTCATCGGTAAATTCATAGCGCTGCTTAATTATCTGCTCGTTATCGTAATCGAAACCGATCATTATATCAGCTACAATCGCCACGTCGTTTGCCCTTAAGATATCGATGGTCTTTTTTATATGCTCGATGGTTATACCTTTGGCGATTTTTTTTAGCTCCTCGGCGGTGGTAACCTCAATGCCGAAGACTCCCATAAATAAGCCGGTTTCTTTCATAAGAGGCAAAATCTTCTCGCAGTTGACCCAATCAATCGCCCTTCCTAGAGAAACCCATTTAATAGGATTATTCTTTTCTTTCTTCAATTTACAAAATGTCTCTACTCTGGCGGAATCAACATTAAAATTGTCGTCCTGAATAACGACTACCTTGGTTCCGAATTTATTATGCAGAAGCTCCAGCTCTTCGATTACCCGCTGGGGAGATTTCGCCCGCCATTTTAGAAAATCATTAGGCGAACGGGGATCATACTGGTCCCACTCATAGCAGAAGGTGCAGGCCGAAGGACACCCCCTGGAAGTCATCATCTCCACGAAGGGTTTCCAGTGAGTGTGGCCTACGTATTTATCCATGGGGAACAAATCATAAGCCGGAAGGGGCAAAGTATCTAAGTCTTCCAGCAAAGACCTGTGGGGGCCTAAAACAGCCTTGCCTTCGACTCTGCTGGCAACACCGGCTATATCACGAGTTGCTTCTTTTTTATCTAAAGCTTTTATCAAATCGTAGAAAGCCTCCTCTTCGCCCATAACCACGTGATCAACAGACTGGTTATCTTCCAAAGTCTCTATGGGCCGGGCTGAATACCAAAGCCCTCCCATAATAATCTTAACCTTAGGTAAAGCCTGTTTTATCCGGCTGGCCGCCTCATTAAAATACCAGATAATCCCGAAGCCTACCGAGCAATGAATCATGTCTCCTAACACCACTACATCGGGGTTCTTAAGTTTAACCTCGGCTGCCAGCTTATCAATAGGTATACCTAAGATAGTGCAATCTAAGACTTCCAAGCTATCATAACCCTTTTCTCTAATATAGGCGGCCCACTGAGCGTATAGCTGGTTAGGAGCAACGTGCTCACCGTGAGTTGCCCAGGCACCGATTTTCGGCATCACAAACAAAATCTTCATATCTCCTCCTTGGTTTTTTATTTTTAGTTTTTAATTCTTAATTTTTCCTCGCGAGGATGCTCCTGCTTAAAAGGAATTACCGGCTTTGTCCAGGGCGTCTTTTGGTTTATAACCGCAAGCTCCAAAGGACAGGTGTTCTCCGGCTGCTTCAAGGCAAATAAAACCGCGTCAGCCACAGCCTCGGGCTCCATAAGCCTTTCCTCTGATATATTTTTTAACTTCCCTGTAAGAGGGGTCCGGGTTACCCCGGGGAAGATAGATGTAACCTTAATTCCGAAATCCCTCATCTCCCAAAACAGACCTTTGGCAAAGGCCCGCAAAGCCACTTTTAAAGACGTGTAAACTATGAAATTTCTGGGAGGCGGCTCAACCATGACCGAACCGGAAGTGATATTTACGATATGACCGCGGTTCTTCCTCTTCATCTGCTCGACCACAAGCCTAGATAACATTACATAGCTGTAATAATTAGTGCGCATCACCTTTTCTATATCATCTAAAGGCTGCTCCCAGAAAGGATATTGGCTTGAAACACCGGCAGCGTTTATTAAAATGTCTATATTGGAAAATTCACTTAAGGTTTTCTCTACCAAGGCTTCCAAATCACTTCTTTCAGTTACGTCGCACTTTAAAGCAAGAACTCTGGTCTTGTCTTTAAGGGCATACGCCAACTCTTCCAGAGCGTCTTGTCTTCTAGCCGCAAGCACAAGGATAATCTTCTGTTCTGCTAGTCTTGCTACTATATCTTTTCCTATTCCGCCCGTAGCTCCGGTAACTATGGCAACCTTACCTTCTAAATCAGACATGTTTGACCTCCTTTAACCTATTTTTCAAAAACAATGCCAGCAGGCATAAAAAAAGACCTGTTATTAAAAAATCAGCCCTAAAACCCAAAAGGCTAATGACTTTACCTGAATAGAAAGCTCCCAATCCTCCTGAAAAAAATCTTAAAGAGCTGTTAAGGCTCGAGGCGTCGCGCATAAATCTATCAGGAAGAGAAGTAAGCAAGGTTGAAAATCCCACGTGGTTAAAAGCCCAGCCTAAACCCCAGAAGACAATAATGAAAAATACGGCTTCCGGCCGTCGAAAATTCAGTAAAAAAGCAATAAAGCCGGCCATGCTCAACAGTCCCCAGAAAGCTATATTTCTTGACCCAAAACGCGATGCGCAGAAACCTCCGATATTTTCGGCAAAAATAGCTGCCAGCGAAGAAACGGTAAATACCGCGCTTATGAAGAACTGGCTAAAGAAGTATTCTTTAGCCAGATATACTCCCAGCCACTGCTGGATACTATGGTAGAAAAAACTGCCCAGGATAATAAAGGTAAATAGAGTAAGTACATTTTTATCCTTAAAGGTCTCAAAATAACTTATCTTAAACTTTCCCCGATAATCAAAGCCTTTAAGAAAATAAAGGCTGTATATCAAAAGGGCTCCCCCCAGAAAAGAAGGGATCAAATAGATAAACCTCCAGAAAAGCAGACCGCTTAAAAAGACTCCTGAAAGGGAAGCCATGAAGGACGTAGAAAAAAGAAATCCTACGTACTTCGGCTTGCTTTCAGGCTTAACTTCTTTACCGATAATAATCAAACTTAAAGGCGTAAAACAGGAGCCGAACACACCCATGCCCAGCCTGCCTATAAAGGCGAAAAAAAGCTTAGGCGCGCTTCCTACCACAAAGGACGAAAGTGAAAATAAGAAAAGTGTTGTTAAAAGAATTTTCTTGACCGCGAACTTACGCGTAAGCGGCCCCCATAAAAGAGCGAAAAGCCCGTAGGCAAGCATGTATATCCAGACGAGCTTTCCCGCTAAAAGATAGTCGCTGCCAAAATAAGAAGCGATGCTTGGTATAAGCGCGGCGGTGGCTGATACGCTAAAAGAAAGCACGCAAAAAATAGCGCAGAGTATGAAAAAAGATTTCTTATCCATTAGCCTCTTTTTCGATAATCTCTTTAAACCGCTTTAAATTTTCCTGGGAATGCTTATTGATCATCCCTTCTACCTGCTCATCGGTGTACTTGGCGTTTTTATCCATTTTAAAATCCTGAACCCAGGTCATCTCCACTCCGCCGTTAACCTGCCTGTAGAGCCAGAGGATCTTCATATACTCAAAAGGAAACATCGGCTCGACTCTGCAAGCATAAGCAAAGTTATCATCTTTAAAAAGGAGCCTGTAGGATTTCCAGCTAGTCCCGTTCTGATGACTAAGCTTAAAAGTAAGTCTGTTTTCGCCCTTTTCTAGAACCTGAGACTCTGTGTACTCGCTAAAGAATTCTTTCCAGCGCCCGATGTCATTACTTAAATCAAAGACTTTCCCGTAAGGCGCGTTAATGACAATGGAATTTACCGTATGCGCCATGGCTTCTCCTTTCCTTTAATTCAATGACAAATTTTAAATTCCAAATGTCAAATCCCAATTTCCAAATCCCAATATGTTTTGGATTTGGGATTTTTAGTTTACTTGGGATTTGGTAGTATTTGTGTACTGCACCCCGTTAGTCAAGACTAAGTTTTTGTAGCCATTGATAACCGTTCTTTCTCAAACTGACAAGGCGTCTGATATCCAA
>JAFGCB010000019.1 GCA_016932855.1 Candidatus Omnitrophota bacterium
AGGGATAGGGAACCCCCCGGCTTACAGCGTCAATAGCTGCTTTATCCAATTCCGGAAAATTAGAGGATTGCTCAATGCCTAAGTTATCTATACTGCCGTCTTTCTTTACCCGGAAGGCTACTTTTACTAATCCCGACAACCCCTTTTCTTTAGCCGAGTCCGGGAAGCTTACCTGGTTTAATATTTGCCTTAGCAGGACCCTTCTGTATTCCTGGACAGTCATTGTTTGAAAGTCAGCTTTGTCTTGCCGGGGCTTAAAGCGGGGTATTTCCAGGCCGAAGGCAATGGGTATAGTCACCTCAAGCTCTTCTTTATCGGCAAACGGAAAAGGGTAGGGTGAAGCGTTGGTTATCGCTTCCAGGGCCGCCTTGTCCAAAATATCCAGGCCCGAAGATTCTTTTATCTCTATCCTGCGGGGCAGGCCGTCTTTGGTTACCAGGAATTTCAATTTCACTGTTCCCGAGAGGCCTTTATTTTTAGCTTCTTGGGGGTAAATTAAAAAGGAGGATATTTTTTTAAGAAGAGCTTCTCTGTATTCCTCGGGACTTGTTATGGGCGTTGGCCCTGTTTGAAGTTCAGGGTTTTTTATTTCCTGATACTCGCTTTGTCCGTTAAGGTCAAAGCTTATAGGCAGCAGCAGGCTTAAAGTATCTTTATCAGTGAAAGGAAAAGGATAAGGAGCTGATTTATTTATTGCCATAATCACGGCTTTGTCTAAATCAAGATAGCCGGAAGACTTTTCGATTTCCGCGCTTCTAACGCTTCCATCTTTTGCTATCATGAATTTTATTCTTACGTCTGCCTGTCCGGCTTTAAGACTTGCTTGTTCAGGGTAAGCAATATTAGTCGATATTTTACCGGCAATTAATTTTATATATTCTTGAATAGACATACTTGAAGCTGGGGCAACAGAGTTTAAGGTTTCATTTTCAGGCAGGGAAGTTGTTGCAGTCTCTTTTACTTCGGCCTTAGGCTGATAGCCGGTAAGCTCAATACCGAAAGAAACAGGAAGAAGCATTCTTATTTCTTTTTTATCAGTAAAAGGAAAAGGCAAGGGATAAGCCTTTTTAATCGCCTTTAGAGCAGCGTCGTCTAAAAGCTTAGAGCCGGAACTTTCCTTAATTTCCAACTCATCTATATTTCCCTCTCTATTTACCACAAGCCCAACTTTTACCGTGCCTGAAATACCTTTATCTTGTGCCTCTTTAGGGTAGATTAAGAAAGGCGAGATTTGATTAAGAAGAATTTGAGTATATTGCTGGAGGCTGGGTTGTGCTTGGGCTTCGGCTGTAAGGCCGCTGCCGAATCCTACGGGCAGTATAAGCAGGATCTCATCTCTATCTGTGAAAGGGAAGGGATAGGGACTGGCATCCCGGACTGCATCAAGGGCAGCCTTATCTAGTAAAGGGCAGCCTGAGGACTCTTCTATTTCGAGGCCTTCTATGCTGCCGTCTTTTTTCAAAAGAAATCTTACTTTTACTATCCCCTCCCGGTTTTCCTCTTTGGCTTTCTCCGGGTAGACTAAATTATATTGGACCTTTTCATATACACTATTTAAGAATTCATTATTTGGGTAATCTTGATCAGAATGTTTATCAGCAAGACTAGCGTCTGCGGATAGAGAGAAGAGCCCTATTAAAAAAGCAAAGATAAAGTATTGAATACTTTGGCTTTTTTTCATCTATATATAATAGTACTATTATTATCTATAATTTTTATACATTACTTATAATATCTTGTCAAGAATTTTTTTTCTGAGATGGTTTGATACGGTTTTTTCTCTTATTTTTCATAGTATTTTTGAGAGGGTTCCTTGAGCTCATTGGCCCATATATAATCTACTTATTTAAGGAGTATATTATAAAGACCTTTATAGAGCTGTCCAAGAATGTCCTGATTCCCGTTTTTCTTGCTTAAGTGATTAAGAAGTTCTGGCTAGTAAGGAATGGAAAGTTTAGGGGGGGGTAGTTTTGAAAGGAGGTCAGGTGCTATATTTTTTGTTCTCATCTTGTCAGGCTAGCGGTTAGAGCTTCTGATTGGCTGATAGGTCTTGGTTTAGTCTTTTGAAAAGGAAGCTAGCCTCTATACAGGAGACTCCGCGATTTAGGGGCATTATTTTGGTATTTTAGGAAAAATTAAGCAATTTCTAGGATTTGATATCGTTTGATACGGTTTCCCAGAAAAAAAGGGCGCTTCTATTTATTTCAAGACGCTAATTACCGCTAATATAAAGACGCGAATTTACGCGAATCAGAGAAATCTTGGAAGAATAAAATGAATGCTTCTGTTTATTTGAAACTCTAATTAAAGCTTCTTATACATTAAAAACAATGCTAATTTTCCTTAAAATACAGCATTTTTTGCTTTTGATACGGTTTGATATGGTTATTTTGGCATTTTCAGGATAGTAATACTATAAACTGATCTAAGTTTCAGATTACCGCCTTGAGGCTCTCTTGAGGCGCTATATTAAGGAAAAGTATATTGTAAACGTTATCCAGAATTATATAAAACAGGAGTTAGCCCACTTGAAATCATAATGTTAATTATGTTATATATATGTAATACGGAAGATAACCAAAAGCCACGGACATGATTGAAAAAAAAATTTGTAAAATCTGCAGTAAAGAGTTTGTTCCTGATAAGTATCATCCGCGTCAAAGGGTATGTTCGAGCAAAGAATGCCAGAACGCAAGGCAGATGAAAAATCAGCGTGTCTGGCGCAGCAACAACCCCAATTATTTCAAGTATAAAGACAAGAAAACCCCTTGGGAATTAAGGCGTTATAATTATTTGAAAAAATGGCGGCAAGATCACAGAGGCTACTTTAAATCCTATAGAAAAAAGATAAAAAAACAAAAGTTTGCCTGAGGACTTGACATCAGGGGTCGATTTATTGTATACACTAATGGTAGTTTCAGAATCTTTCTAAATCGTTTTTTCACAAAGTTTTTAAGACCGAAAAGCCAAACCTGGAGTAATCTAGGGGCGGAAAGCCACGGGTCCTAAAAAGCCGCGGAGCAATTTTCTACAACAGGGATTTAGATTTTTTTAAGGATAGCCGGGTTGCCGAAACTGCAAAGCTTTTTTTATCATTATGAACTGGTTAAAAAAGCCTATAACCCGGATTATCTCTATCAATTTGATAGGGATTTTTCTATTCTCCCAGGTCAGCTGGGTGTATAGATTAGATTTCGCAAGTTTCCTACCTATATTATCCTATCAGAGAATCGAGTCAGCCCCTGCCTCAAGCGGTTTCAAAGAATTATCCAAGAAAATAGCTAATTTCCTTATTCCCAGCGCTTATGCTGCTGACGAAGATGACTTGCTTAATAAATATCTGCAAGAGGGCGGGGTCAGGATAGATGTGATTCCAGGTGCCTTAAACCCAGAATTTGATCGTACGGATTGGCTTAAGGGCAATGGCCTTATTTCTGAAGGTGAGGTTTCCGAGGACGGAGCAGAAGACTATCAGGTTGCTGAGGAAGGTGATTCTGGCTCAGGAGAGGCTGACGAAGGAGAAAATGCCAGTTTCATAAAGGAATTCATAGCTGCCCTCAAAGAAGCCCTTATTAATATTTTTGGTGATAAGGTTGAGATAACGGTTGAGAATATCGACAAAAATGTAGACGGCTCAAGCGGTTACGACGCTGATACTGATGCTGATACGGTTACCGTACTTATAACGGATTTAGATAAGGGGAATATAATAGTAGTTACTATAAAAATTATTGCCGGAGCTGAAGAAGCAGATGATAACGAAAACGACGGACTCTTCATTTTAGGCGACGGTGAAGGTAATCCTAATGAAGGAGTTCAGACTCCTGAGGGCGGCAGCGAGACACCTTTAGTAACCCAGGTGAATGTGGCAGTCCTAAAAGCGCTTCAGCAGATAGATAAGACAGGAATTGATGCCGATACTCTTCGGCAAGTTTTTCTAGAGGCCTATAATCAGTTTATGGCCCAGCAAGGCGAGGCTTCGAGCTCTCCGGATAATGAAGGAATCGACCCTTTGATAAACCCGGATGGTCTAGGTGATGATTCCGGCCTGGGCGTTACTGATTTCAAGCAGCTGCTTGAGGATAATATTGAACAATTTATAGATATCTTTACTAATGTATTAAATGATACATTAGGTGCAAATAATATTGTAATTGTTAATCTGGGAGGAGAAGACCCCTCTGCTTTATTCGGCCAGGACGGTCAAGGTTCGCCCGAAGGCGCCGGGCCGGCCGGAGAAGGTCTTATCCTGACTGTTACTGGCGACGGAAAATATATCTTCTTCGGGGATGACCCTACCTCTAAGCAGATACTCGAGCTTGTCAGCAATCTTATGAACAACGACGGTAAGCTGCCCAAAGACGGGCTCATGGAAGTGCTGGAAGGCTTGGAGTTCCCAGCCATAGAATTCGAGGGACAGGACCAGAATCAGGATAATAATAACGGATTTACTGACTACGATACCGGTGATACGGTTTTCGTTATATACGTAGATAATATGATGGATCTATACGGTGAGGATAAAACTCCTGTGCCTGAAGGCGCGGAGCTTAATAACCACGCGCCTCCGAGGATAAAACTTACTTTTGACGGTTTAACTATAATAATTATCTTCAATCAATCCTCACAAACTACCACTCCTAACGGAGATGAAACTACCCCAACGGGATTGAACTACCCTGGAGCAGGATTAGCAAAAGCAAATAATAACGCTGATATAGAGGTAACTGACCAGGATAACAGTAATCTAGGGCATAATAACGGTCCTCCGGAAATACCTCAAGAGGTTGCCGCTTACAACAACCCCGTTCTTAATGACCTCTGGCTACTGTATCAACAAGCCAATCCAGACGCAACCCCCGACGAATTCCTTTCCAAAGTATCCGAATTTTTAAATAATAACGGCCAATTCGA
>JAFGCB010000020.1 GCA_016932855.1 Candidatus Omnitrophota bacterium
ATATAATACCCCAGGGGATTATGGGCGAAGAAAAAGTAAAGTAGCTTAAAAAACCAATGAGTAAAAGGCTCGTGCAATGGGGGAAACCTCGATACCGGTCCTACCCATTCTAGGTCGGGTCCGGAGAAATAAATCGATTTGGTTAGAAAAAATGGTCCAAAGAATATAATAAATGCAAATCCGATAAAGCCTAAATTAATTAAGTCTTTTTTGTCTATAGAAAACGCTTTATTAGTCATTTCGGTCGTCGTTGGCTCTATTTAAGTCTATATTTACAACCTCTAGCCTAGAATCTAAAGACGGCAGGTTTCCTCTTAAGAAGCAAGATTTCTCTTGATTGTTATAGCTTTCCTCATCCCCGCTAAAAACAACAAACACCAACCACAAAACGAATATTATTTTGCCAACAATATTTAAAATCCTGCTTAACCTTACTTTAGTCAATTTATCCATTTTTTCCCGTTTAAAAGCTTTATAAAAGGAATAAAAACCAATAGCCCGATTAGAGCCGGAAATAATTTCTCAACAAAAGAAAGCATTACCCCGGCGCTAAGAAGTTTCTCTTCAGGGGCAGACCCGAGAAAAAGAAAAAGCACTGAAGCCTCGCGTATGCCTAATCCGGCCAGAGTAAAAGGCACCTCGCTTAAAATGCTTACAACCGGCATAAAAGCAAAAAATTTATATATGCCTATTTCCATCCCAAAGCCTTTAAATATAAAATAGAAAATAATCAGCGACAACAACTTGATAAACACCGAATATGCCAACAATTTCACCTTAGGCATCATAGGTATTTCTTTAAGGCCGCTTAAAGCTTGTCTTATAAAGACATATAATTTTGACTCTTTTTTCTCAAGCCAAGGCCAGAATAAAGATACGAACGCCTCTGAGTATAGAAACAAAAAAGTAATGGCAAAGAACATCAAGATAATTACCCACAGAGAATGCGTCTTATAAAAGATCGCCCCCAAGCAAAGAAGAGATAAAATACTTATCTTGTCGAAAATATTATCAAGAAATATCGAGCTTAACCCCCGGCCGAACTGCATATATCTCTTTATATATACAACTTTGCATAGACTGCCCAAGCGTAGGGGTAATAAAAATTTAACCGGTTTACAAGCTAATACAACAAATGTTGCTTCTCTCAAAGTTAAAGAACAACCCAACAGCTTTAATATCCTCCTCCACCGATCAGCAACCAGGATAATATTGGCGATTATCGATAAGACTAAAGCTATTAATAGATGGATGGGGCTTATAGAGGAAATCTCAGCCCAAAACTTCTCTATATCTATCTTTAAAAATAATCCCCCGAGAATAAGAACGGTAATTAAGGCAATTCCTATGCAGTTTACCAAAAGAACTCTCTTGTTTTCCATTTTTATCTATAAAAGATTTTTTGAAGAGGGGGGCTTAAATAAATGAAAACTTAGGGCTATTTTCTTCTTCCGCCCAGCAAGATTCTCTTTCTAAGAATCATGAAACACCAGAAATAAATAATATAGAAAAAGGTATACCCCCAGATAAAACCTAAAAGCAACCATTTAAATAGACTTCTTCGCCTTACAACCGTCCTCCTCTTCTGAGGAAGCTTCTGCAAATTATTTATGGAATTCTTAAGAAAACTAATGCTTTCTTCTGCGTTTTCTTTATTTCTTATGAAATCAAGTATGTTTTCTTTTCCTTCATGGATATTTGCTTCCATGACTTTTATGCCTAAATCCGCAGCCAAATCCAGCAATCTTTCGGTTCGTTTCTTTCTTACCGGATAGGCGTTGCCGTCGCGGGTCTTCCATAAATAGTGCCAGTTTTCTTCGGGCAAAGGCTCCATGTTAAATTTCTCAGATGATTTCTCGTAAACTTCAGTACCGGCGATTAAATGAAGGGTATTAATCGATTTTAAAGTATCGATATAGCTTCTGTTTCTTTTTACAAAATTATAAGTCTTCCTGAACTCTCTTTCACTCTCTCCGGGAAAGCCGATAATAATGAATAATTCAGTTTCTATACCTGCCCGCTTGGCATTTCTTATCGCATATTCTGACATTTCAGAAGTATAGCTTTTTCGCATATTCTTAAGAACCCTGTTCGAGGCGCTTTCAACTCCTATCTGGAGCTTATGACAACCCGCTCTTCTCATCTGCAAAAAAAATTCATAATCCATATCCTTACGGGGAGCGATCTGTCCTGACCAAATTATTCTTAAATTGTTTTCTATTATAAGCGAACAAATCTCATAGAGATCCTTGGGGCTGCCGTTTAAAACAGAATCTACCACGGTAAATTCCTCTATGCCGTAGACCTGATTATGATGAAGTAGCTCCTCTAAAACCCAACCCGGACTCTTAGCCCTATAGCAAGGAAAAAGCCGCCAGTTCTTGCAAAAAGAGCATCTGCTGTAGCAACCCCTTGACCATTCAACAAGCAAGGATTTTCCGTAAAGGCTCATGTCGAATTCTTCATAACTAGGAAAGGACACCTCATCGAGGGGCTCTACCGGCTTGGAAGAACTGCTTACCCACTCTCCGTTGTTCTGCACCAGCGTACCGGCGATATTTTCCAGCTTCTTTCCTTCACTTATATTGCTTACCACTTCAAAGCAAGCCTGTTCACCTTCTCCAAGCACAAAAACATCAATACTCTCGGCGACATTATCTAAAAAAATCTTGCGCTGCTCCTCAGTAGAAGTAGCCGGACCTCCCAAAACTATCTTTACCCCCGGCATTCTTTTCTTTATACGTTTTATAAGCTCTATAGTTAGCCTCTCCTTGGGGTCAACCACGGAAAAACCGATAATATCAGGATCAAAACCTACTGTTTCCTCCACGGCCCTTTCTAGCTCCTGACTAAAAACATCAACAATCAAAGGAAAGGTGTCTTTATTTGACCAAAAGCTTTTATTCTCCACATGCCAAAGCATTCTGAAATCCGGACTGCTGATAAAAAAACTCTTATTTAAATCAAGGACCTTAGGAGATAATCCTTTTTTGCGTAAATATGAACAGATATAGCCTACGCCTATGTGAGGATTCTCCTGAGCCCAAGGAGGAAGATTAACCAATAAAAACTTAGGGTCTTTACTCATTACTTTATATGTAACTTGATTTTCTCCTCTAAAACTTCTCCCTTTTTAAAATTCCGGCCCTCTGTGTTATATCCCTGGGTATTGTTATTTTCAAAAAGACAGAAATTGGCCATTCGGGCGCTTAAAGAAACAGGCGAATTCTGCAACTGAATAAATTCCTTTTCTTTAAACTGGCCTTCCAAAACAAACTCCGGCAACCCCTGAGAAGTCAAAATCTTTATATCGGGGATATCTAGAAATAATATGTCACTCCAGTTTGTTGTGAATTCTTCGGGAAAGTCAGAAATCGAACCGTTAGAAATGAATTTATTATATTTATCGGATAAAATTAAACCTATTTTCTTTTGATGGAGCCTTACCGTATCATCAAAATATGTCCTAACCTTCCAGTCCAGTAGCCTTGCCTTAAGTTGAATATCCCACTCTTGCATAATCGAAGCATCGGGCCAGCGTATCTTTATCTTAAGCAAACGCCGAGATCTTTTGACTGTCCACTGCCCGGATGATGAGTCAATCCAGTTGCCGTCAACAAAAAAAGAAGTATTCATCCCTACGTCCTTAGTCAGCTCTCTGCCTTTAAAATACAGTTTGCAGCGGCCTTTACAAGAAGCATCCAGACGAAGATGCCTGTTATTTAAAACGTGAGTGGTCGCGCCGAGCCTAGCCAGAAATTTTTCCAGATTCCTATCATACTCTTTTACATAATTAATAATCACATAAGAAATATTAAGCCGGTGAAGAAGCTTCAGAAAGCGCCTCACCCAGCGGGCTCGGTTAACCGGAGTATTTCCCGGACGAACGTAGAATTTCCTATGGTTTGGCTGAAATTTCCTTTTTCTAAAAAGGCGATTCAAACGGTCTTTCAGGGACTGCTTGAAATAAACCCCATAACCGGAAAGGTTTTCCATTAAATCGCTTTCCGGCATGAGAAAACAACTCGATACGTTGGTAACCTGGTAAATATAATCTTTGTTTCTCTTTATGAAAGCGCAGGTATTCCTAAATTCTTTCTCTGATTCTCCGGGATGGCCTAAGATTATATTAATAGCAGTATCTATGCCTGCGTTATGAGTATTACGGATAACCTCCTCGGCAAGCTTGGAATTATATCTTTTCTTCATCTTTTTAAGTACGACATCCGAACCTGATTCCGTTCCATAACATATATAGCGACAGCCTGCTTTGCGCATCTTCCTGCACAACTCCAAACTCATACCTTGCCTTATCGCCGCGTAGCTTGTCCATTGAATGCCAAGTTTTTCCTCTATTATTAAATCACATACCCTTTCAAGTTGCCTTAAATTACCATTACAGAGCAAGTCGTTAAACTGGAAATCCTTTACAGAATAATGCTCCATGTGAAACTTTATTTCCTCTAATACCTTCAACGGATCTCTTACCCGAAAAGGATGGTTCATTCTGTAATCAACACAAAAACTGCAGTTGTTAATGCAGCCCCTGCTTATCAACAAAGGAAGAGGTTTATACATGCTCTCCTTATTATAATCCTTAAGATTAAACTCGGAAAAACTAGGAAAGGGTATTTGGTCTATGTCTTTGAGGGGATTTGGGTCAAGAAAAGGGAAATACTGTTTATCAATACAGACCAGCGTACCCTGGATTCCCAGCAAATTTGACAAGGAACTATTATTCCTGAAACGTTCGACTATCTCCAGTAAGGGCAGTTCTCCCTCACCAACAACAAGGATATCCGTAACCCTTTCGGGATCAACATAATAAGTGTTCCAATAACACCCCGGCCCGCCGATGATAGTAATTTTGGAAGGGTCTCTAAGTTTAATTTGATGAGCCAGATGTACGGCAATCCCCCCGCTGGCCACGGTAGTAGAAAAACCTATGAGCTTTGCCGGCGAACGCGAAACCTCTTCAATAAAGTCTTTAAACTCCTGACTGAATTCCTCAACTAATTTATGAGCAAGCTGGGTAGGTGTAAAACTATTTATAGTGGCGATATCCCAAAGGCATCTTCTGCTGTCCTTACAGCTGTTGAAAAGACTGACGTTTAAATCTATAACCTTGACTTTAACTCCCTTGGACTTAAGAAAGCTGCTTAAATAAGCCAGGCCCAAAGGAATCATCTTGGTTTCCCAGGGCGGCGCCATTACCAGGATGAGCTCCTCCTGGGAATCTCCGGAATCATCTATAGAGGATTTTTCCCGCGACTGCGCCTTTGACTTTTCTGTCTCTAAAACCCTAAGCTCCAATGTCTCAGGCTCCCTGGGCGCATTGCTTGTAAATACAAATATCCCTTTCTCGCGGGTAAAATCTATAAGCTCTCTTATTCTTTTAAGTCTTACCTCATATGTATTATCCTCAGCAGTCCAGTGCGTGTCGATTATCTCTCTATTCTCAGGCAGACGCACTCCGTACTTTTGACTATTAACCATTAAATCCGAACCCAAGGTAACATTACACATATTCAAATTGGTAATGCCGCTTATATTTTTCAAATTACTTCTTATAAATTCCTTAGTCTTAGCAAAATCTTCTTCATTTTCTCCGGGAAAGCCCACTACAAAATTAAGCTGGGTATCAATGCCGGCTTTACGTGTATTTTCAAGAACTTCTTTAACTTCGCCTAGATTAATACTCTTATTCATAAGCTTAAGCACTCTTTGAGAGCCGGATTCTATCCCGTAATTAAGAGTCCTTAAGCCGGCTTTTTTCATCTTGCAAAGCAAGCCGTAATTAAGAGACTTGCTGGGAATGGCTAAGGCGGTCCATTCTATACGGAATTTTGCTTCTATCACAAAATCGCATAACTTTTCAAGCTCCCTAACGTTTACGTTAATCGCCTGGTCATTAAAATAAAACTTTTTAATCCCGTTATGGATTAAGTGATATTCTATTTCTTGATATATAGCTTTAGGATTGCGGGTTCTTAACTTTCCTATGTATCGCCAGTCATTGCAAAAACCGCAGCGAAAGGAACAGCCCCTATTCATCAAAAGGGAAATTGACTTTTCCCGGTACTTGCCCAAAGGAAAATCCTCATAGGTAATAAGCGGAAAATCCTCCAATGATTTCATGAAATAAGCAGACGTGTTATCCTGTCCTTTTCTAATAATACCCGCTTCCTGATAATCGCCTTTTAAAATCTTGCAAAGCAGCTCTTCGCCCTCGCCGATTACAAAAAAATCAACTAAATCATCAGGGAAACTATAACGTTCCAACTGGTCATATATGCCTCTTCCTCCCAGAATTATTTTTTTATCGGGCGCAAGGCGCCTTATCTCTTTTATCACCTCGGCGGTAAACAGCCTATTAGGCGCATAGACTGAAAATCCTATAACATCAGCGTCCTCTTTAATTATCTGTTCCGCTGCCCAGACAATCTGCTCTCTAAAAAGAGGCTTGGTTTTGGATTCAAAGACAGAAGGAATCCACCATTGGCTTGAATGAGAAAAATCCCATAATTCTTTAAGCTTATCTGACGCCCTGTAGTAAATCTCTATATTAAGATCCAGGGCCTTAGCCGGAATGCCTCTGGATTTTAGATAAGCGCCTATACTAGCCAGGCCTAAAGGAGGATTATCAATGCCCCAGCAAGGACACATCACCAGAAGGACTTTATCGGACTGGATAGTCAAAGAAGATAAAAGAGCATCCGGGTCCTGCTTAAGACCGGAATCTTCTTTCTTAAGAGCCGCTTCCTCGCATCGTCTACAGAGAAAATCGCCAGGCATAGAATAATCACCCGATATCATATCCCATACTTTACGGTGCCTGTTATTCCAAATCTCATAGATGCTCTGCCTGTTTAAATCTCCCAGAAGTACCTCTCTCCTCCAATCCATACAGCAAAGCACTACTTTTCCGTCTTCAACAATATGTATCATTTCTTCAGCCCATATAGAGTTGCAACCTACTATCTTCTGCTCATGATAAGTTTTCGGTAATTTTGAGACATTCCCTGCCCGGGAAATAGGCCCCTCAAAATAACTGATGCGCTCGATTCCTTTCTCTCGCCAAAAATCCATTGCTTCGTTCTTCTCATCCTGGCTTAAATACTCATGCCGCAGAAAAGTTATCATCAAATAGTCTTTTATATTTTTTTTCTCCTTTGCCCTTTCAATAAAACCCGTGATTCTCTTTAAGAGAAGTTTGTAAGGAAGACCCATGGCCTTTTCAATGGTCTGTTTTCTTATGCCCTGGCAGCTTATTCCTATCCAATCCAGCTTGGAGTTCAGCAACTTTTGAGAGTTTTCATCGGTAAGCAGTAGTCCGTTTGTCAAAATATGCACCCCGGCCCAGGGGACTTTTTCTTTGGCATAGTCTATCCGCTCAAAGATAAAAGGGTCGGTTAAAGGCTCGTTATTCATATAAAGAATAAGCCTCTCTACATTCTTGTAGCCGGCAGTCTCGTCTATAATTTTTTTATACAAAACCATATCCATTACCTTGGAAGGAAATAAATTCTTAATATCCTCATAAGGACAAAACACGCAGGCCGCATTGCAAAGGGATGTTGTCTGTATAGAGAAATTCATGGGGAAAAGCAAATCTTTTCTGGTGCTCATAAACAAATCTAAGAAAATTTTAAAAATAAATTAGTCTGGCCTATAGATATTCCTAATTCCTCGGCCAGGCTAACCATCCTGCGTACCCTCTGCTTGCGCAGGGAATCACGATTACCGTCTAAAGTATGCCAGTTGACCTCCAAAGGTTGAAGGTTTCCCGATAGGATTATCCCATAATCCTGGGGATTGTTTCGCAATTCAGAGTTAAACACTGCGTTGCAGGCATTAACTGAGGCGAATCTGTCTATATTACTTCTATTGCGTCTTATAAAGTCCATTGTATCTCTAAAGTCTTCCTCTTGCTCGCCGGGGAATCCAACCATAAGGTTTATCATTATCCCAATTCCAGCTTGGCGGGCAAAAGCTAATGCCCTTTCGGCATCAGTTACCGTAAACATCTTCCTCATCTTTCTTAAGACTTTGCTTGAACCTGTCTCGATGCCAAATTGTAATGTGTGACATCCGGCGCGCTTAATCTTGGAAAATAAATCATAATCCATGTCCCCCCGCGAAACAGCCTGCGCAATCCAGCGAACATTTAGCCCTCGCTTAATTATCTCGTCACACCAAGATTCAAGATGATTCAGATTTCCGTTTATAAGCAAATCATTAAAGCAGAAACTGCTTATATTATTGTTTTCCAAATGGTATTCCATTTCTCCTACTATGCTCTGGGGACTGCGCAGGCGCAAGGCTCCCTGATATACTCTATCATTACAAAAAACACATCTACCCACACAGCCTCGGCTTGATAATATAGGCAGAATAGACTCTTGATAGCCGGATAAATCAAACTCCTCGTAGGTCGGAAATCCCAAAGCATCCAGGTTTTGCGGTGCCGGCCGGGACAAAAAACATTCAGCCTCCTTAAAATTTACCGATACACCCCTTATTCTACTAATTTCATTAATATCCCAATGGCCTCTGTTTATTCTAAGATTAGCTATCAATTCATGCAAACTCTCCTCCGCCTCTCCGATGACAAACATATCAATTAGCTGCCCACGGGAAAGAAAATCCCTCTCATGTTTGTTATAACAAACCCAGCCTCCTGCAATAACCGGTGCATCTGAAGTCTGTTTTATCATTTTGGCAAACTCCAGGGAAAACAACATGCTATTCTGATTAACTGATAAGCCCACCGCCAGAGGTTTCTCCGAAAGGATTTCATCTAAAAAACGCCTTATGTCTTTATAAAACAAGTTTTTTATTTCCTCAAACAGCCTGCGGTCGCTCCACTCATCTTTTCTTTCGAAATCCCATAAACCCTTATCGCAGGCATTATTAAATAATTCAGCATTCATGTCGTAGACTCTTACTTGTAGCCCTCTGGCTTTTAAATATGAGGATAAATAAGCGAGCCCCAAAGAAGGCATAACCGCCCCCCAAGGAGGAGTCTGAATTAATGCCAAGTCTATCATGTATCCTGCTATTGTCTGACTTTAAAAAATAAATAGTTTTTTGAATTAGAAAAAGAAAATTACTTTTCAAATTCCCGATAGACCCCGTCAACATCAAAAGTCTTTGCCTTCTCCAAGAGCTCCTTCTGCCTGTCGCTACCTAAAGAAAAAAACTCCCATGCCCCTTGCATATATTCATCCCGGAGTTCCGGGGGAAGTTTTTGTCTAAAGCGCAAAAATAACTCGGGGTGTCGCACGTAATTAAAACCGCATTCATAGACATTGCCATGGAGGTTACAATGAGGCCTAAACAATTCCTCATTATAGTAGGGACAACTGAATAAGTTCACATATCCTAAGATAAATACAATGCTTACGCTGAGATTAATCCAAATAAAAAAATTGCTTCTATATTTAAGTAGCAATAGAAATATGATAAGCATAATCGGCTGCAAGGAGACAATGTAATACTCAGCAAGCGTTTCCATGGAATTAAAGCCGTAGTAGCCTATGCACCGTATGGGAGCGGAACTGAAACAAGTAGCCAGAATAAACACGGTAAAATAGATAATAAGAAAAATCTCTAGGCTAAGTTCTCTTTTCTTCTGTTTGACTAATCTGAATAAGTTTATAAAGACATGAAGAAATAGCCCGCTCGCAAATAACCCGTATACAAAATAACTTAAGTATTGAGATTTAATGGGCCCTA
>JAFGCB010000021.1 GCA_016932855.1 Candidatus Omnitrophota bacterium
AAGATAAAGGTAAATACACAACGGTATGACTATTGTATGACGTTGCCGAAGGCAACATATGACTATTGTATGACAGGAAATCACGGAGATAAAGAATGCAGTTTTTATTATGGTTTAGCTTAATTTTAGTGGCATTTATCTACTTCGGGTATCCGGTAGTAATCTTTGTTATTGCAAGGATATTGGGAAAAGAAGTAAACAAGAGTGACATAACTCCCTCTGTTAGTTTGATCATTCCTGTTCATAACGAGGAGAAGGTTATAGACCAGAAAATTCAGAATATATTACAGCTAGATTATCCTGAGGATAAACTTGAGATTATTTTTGCTTTGGACGGATGCACCGACAGGACAAAGGAGATTATCTTAGAAAATAAGAATGGAAGGATTACTATTTTGGATAAAGAAGAAAGAGAAGGTAAAGTAAGAACTTTAAATAAGGCGGTAAAAACCGCCAAAGGTGAGATTGTCGTTTTCTCCGATGCTAATTCAATTCATAAGCAGGATACTTTGCGCAAGCTGGTTCGAAATTTCGCAGATAAAGAAACAGGTTGTGTCTGCGGAAGGCTTAAATATACCGATACGGACAATGGTTCAGTCGGCGAGGGCGAGGACCTTTATTGGAAGTATGAGTATTTTTTAAAAAGGCAGGAAAGTAGAATAGGCAAGCTTATTATTACTAACGGTTCAATTCAGGCAATAAGACGCAGCCTCTATCCTTATCCTGACCCGGAGATTGCCGATGATTTCAGTATACCCCTTTTGGTGCAGACTCAAGGTTATAGGGTTTTATATGAGCCGCAGGCTGTTGTGCGTGAGGTGGCTACGCAAAGTTTAAAAGAGGAATTTAATCAGAAAGTAAGAATAATTTCCCAGGGGTTTAAGGGAGCGGCTATGCTAAGGCGGGATTTATTGAAATTAGGGGGCTTGGGCCTGTTCGAGTTTTTATTCCATAAACTCTTACGTTGGCTTGTTCCTTTATTTCTTACGGTAATCTTTGTAAGCAATATTTTTCTTTTAGATAGCGCCGTGTATTTTAATTTATTTATTTTACAGAGCCTGTTTTATCTTTTTAGTATTACCGGCTATTTACTTAGAAACAAAAATAAAATAAAGGTTTTTTATATACCATTTTATTTTTGCTTAGTAAATTTTACATCTTTAGTGGCAATGTACAGAGTCTTAATTAAAGCTCAGACGCGGATATGGGAGAAAGCCCATTCTACTCGCGCAACCCCCGTGAAGCGTAATGCGTACTGCGTACCGCGTACTGCGTCAAAGAGGAGATAAAGATATGTCTCATAAAATAAAAAAATATTTAACACTCGGTACTCAGTACACAGTACTCAGTACTCGGAGTTTATAATGCATGTATACTACTTAATAACATTTTTGGTAGCACTTTTAGCCTCGTTTACGCTTACGCCTTTTGTAAGGCAGTTAAGCATTAAAAACAAGTGGTTGGATAAGCCGGGTCAGAGGAAGATGAATAAAAAGCCGGTGCCGACAGCAGGCGGGATTGCAATATATCTAGGATTTGTTTTGGCTATAGCCTTTTTTATGTTCAAAAAAACTTTTGCCGGAGACTTAAATAAATTTGTAGGCTTTTTAGGGGGAGGGCTTATTATTGTTCTTTCCGGTATACAGGATGATATTAAGGGCTTAACCCCCCGGCGTAAGCTTTTTTACCAAATTATGGCTGCAAGTATCGCCTCTATATTCGGCTATGTGATTTTTAAAGTAAGCGGTCCTTTCGGAGGGGCGTTTCACCTTACGGAATTATTGAGTATGGTCATTACTATATTTTGGATAGTAGGCATTACCAATGCGGTAAATCTTTTAGACGGCTTAGACGGCTTAGCTTCAGGAGTCGTGGCTATAATAGCGGTAACTTTATTCTTTGCGGCCCTAAAAAGCGCAAGCCCTGTTGTGGCACTTCTTTCCATAGCGGTTGTCGGGAGCAGTCTTGGGTTCTTGCCGCATAATTTTTATCCGGCCAGGATATTCATGGGTGATACCGGAAGCATGTTTTTAGGGTTTGGTCTTGCTCTTATTTCCATTGAAGGCGCTCATAAGGGTTCGACTCTTATAACCCTTTTCATACCAATAATCGCCATGGGCGTGCCGGTTGTGGATACGTTTTTATCGATTTTAAGGAGGTTAGTTAAGGGTAACGGGGTATTTAGGGCTGACAAGGAGCATATTCACCATAAGCTGGTGTTTTTAAACGGTTCGCAGCGTGACGCTGTGTTAAGACTGTACTTTTTAACTGCCTGTTTCGGGCTTATAGCGGTTTCTTTTACCGGCATGAGAGGGATTTGGAGTTTATTCGCCCTTATTGCTACGGCGATACTAACTTTACGCTGGGTAGTAAATCACGGGTTTCTTGACTTTGTGGAACACGAGAAGGGGCAAGTGTCCCAAAGGGGCAAGTTAAGTGAGCAGGAAGTTAAGTCATCTTCAGAAGGACATCAAGATATCCGTCTACCTGCGTTCATGAAGGAGAGCAAGTGATACGAACTGCAGTTTTTCGGGCATCGGGTATCGCGTTTGGGTTTTCGGGTAAAATAACGACACCCGATACCCTTCAACTGTACTCAGGGCAGGCGCGATACGCGCTATCCGAAAATACGCAGTACGCAATACTCGGTACGCGGTACTAAACGTGTGACCCCATGACGGGTGACCTTGTGTCTTGGTGACCTGGTGACTATTGTAAACGATTATGGTTAATCCTATTATTTTCATCACAATTACGGTAATGAATATTTTTCTGCTGGGATTGTCCTGTATCGCGATATTAAGAAAGAGACATATCCTTAATTTTTTGCTGGGATTTTGTTTTCTAAGTCTTGCTCTTCTTGAATTGGGCAAGCTTTCTTTTCTTTTGGGCGCTGTCTTTATCGAGAGGCTGCTGGGAGCGGGATTTTTTCTTTTAGCGCTATTCTGGCTTATTTTCAGCAGTTCATTATTAGGGGCGAAATCCCGCTTGCTTAAACGGGGCATTATGTTTCCTGTTTTAGGCCTGGCGTCACTTCTGTTTTTTGTTATCTGGTGGATAAAGCCTTTCATGTTCTTGCCGGAAGGCTTTCAGTCCGGACCGCAAATTTCAGGACTTGCTCAATATTTTTTCATGTTATTTATCCTGGATTTAAGCTTTTCTTTATCCAATCTTGAAAGAAGCCTGCGCAGCTTAAGGCAGAAAAAAATTCAGCAGCTTCTTATGAGTTCACTTTTTATGCTTATTCCTTATATTCTTTTAGCTACCTACGCGGTTTTATTTTCCGAAATCAATCCCAAGATTTTAGCTTTTTCTTCTTTGGGCGTTTTTATCGGGGGATTAATGTTTACCTGGGCGGTAAGAAAAAAGATTTCGTTTGACAACATAAAAGAAGAAACAGCGGTTCAAAGCTCTATGGTTTTAGTCCTTGCCGGGGGGTATCTTTTCTTTATCGGAGCGTTTGTTAAATTCTTTAAAGTTTTCGGATGGAGCCTGCAATCGGTATTTTCTTCTTTAACCACTCTTTTTATATTTTTCGCCCTTTTGTTTATCGTATTTTCCTCTTCGTTTAAAAAACGGCTGAAAAACTTTATCTTAAGGAATTTTTCGCGGCAAAAATACGATTGGCAGAAAGTCTGGGAGGATTTCACCTACAAGATTTCTTTAGTTACCGATACCGAGCAGATAAAGACAAATATAGAAGAAGCGATTTCCAATATTTTTAAGGTAAAGGACGTGGAGGTTTTTATTTTTGAGCGGCAAGCGCCCTTTGAAGAAAACTTTGGGGATTGGCTTTTAAGAAGGGCTGATGTTTTTACTTTTGGCGAAGTATTTGAAAACGGCTTTAGCCAGAAATACCCGCAGGCTTTTAAGTTCTTTAAAGATAAGAATGTAGAAATCGCTACACCTCTTTACGGAGAAGGCAGGGTTATCGGCTTAATACATTTAAAGCCGGCAAACGGAGGCCTGGATTTCTTCGATAAAGACCTTTTTAAGGTCCTGGCTCTTCAGGTTTCAAGCGTTATCGTAAACTGCCGGGCTAACCAGGCTTTACGGGAGGTGGAAAAGAAAGATTCTATTACCAAGGTTTCAACATTTGTTATGCACGATGTTAAAAATTACGTTAATAACCTTTCTTTGCTTGTGGCAAATAAGGATAAGTTCAGTAAGCCTGATTTTCAGGAGGACGCTTTTTTTACACTTGAGACCACGATTGAAAAGATGAAGCGTCTGATTGACGAGTTTAAGACTTTGCGGGGCGATTTGCGCATAGAGAAAAGAAGATGCGGTTTAAACTATATAATCGATGAGGCCCTGCGGGACCTGGGAGAAAATAGGTTAGTAAATATAGAGCATAAGAAGGTGCTAAGAGAAGGTCTGTTGATAGACGCCGATGCCCATTATATTCATAAGGTTATTTTTAATATCCTGCTTAATGCGATTGAGGCGATGAAAGGTAAGGGTTTACTTTATTTAAGGACAGGAGTAATTGAAGGTAAGGCTTATATTTTCATTAAAGATAGCGGATGCGGGATGTCCGGAGAATTTATAGAGACAAAACTTTTTAAGCCCTTTAGTTCTACCAAGAAGAAGGGTTTAGGGATAGGTCTTTATCAGTGCAAAACGATTATCGAGGCCCATGGCGGCAGTATTGAGGCGGAAAGCCGCGAGGGCGAAGGGACAGTGTTCAAGGTGCTGCTGCCGTTGGCGAAGACTGAAGATAAGTTAGCGAGTTCAACGAGTTGCGAGTTAACGAGTTAAAGAAATGTCTATAAGAAAGTTTGAAGAATTGGATATTTGGAAAAGGACAAGAGAATTGACAAAAATAATCTATAAAATTAGCTCTGTGCCTGGATTTTCAAGGGATTGGGGCTTAAGAGATCAATTAAGAAGAGCTTCTGTTTCAGTTATGAGTAATATTGCGGAAGGTTTTGATAGTGGTTCCAGGAAGGAATTCGCAAGATTTTTAAGTATCTCAAGGAGATCTACTTCAGAAATGCAAAGTCAGCTGTATGTTGCCCTGGATCAGTCTTACATGAGCCAGGAAGATTTCAAATTGATATATAAGGAAATAGAAGAGATTCGAAGAATGATTACAAGTTTTATTAAATATTTAAAAGGGATTAAAAAGACTAACTCGTTGAACTCGCCAACTCGCAAACTCATAAACTAATGGATAGAGCGAAATTACTGATTGTGGATGATGACCCGGGGGTGTTAAGGCAGCTTAAGTGGGCTTTAGACGGCGAGTACCAGGTTATACTTGCTTCAAGCCACCAGGAAGCTCTTAACTTATTCAGCGCCCACAGGCCTGAGCTTGTGGCTTTAGATGTCAATTTAGACAGTGAAGACAGGGCAAGCAGGGGCGGTTTGGATATCTTAGACCAGATCAAGGCAAATAACGGCTTCAGTAAAGTTATTATGATAACCGGAAACGACACTAAAGAAATAGCTCTTGAGGCTATCGGTAAGGGCGCCTTTGATTATTATTTAAAGCCGGTAGATATTGAGGAGTTAAAAGTTATATTCAAGAGAGCCCTGTACATACTTAATTTGGAGGCAGAAAACAGGAGACTTTCTGAAGAACTTCATGATAAATTTAAGTTTGAAAATATGATTGGAAGTTCCGGGAAAATGCAGGAAGTCTTCGGACTTATAAAAAAAGTCGCGCCTGCAGAAGCAACAGTATTAGTCACCGGCGACAGCGGGACGGGAAAAGAATTAGTCGCTAAAGCCATCCATTATTTAAGTTCCAGGAAGGACAAGCCTTTTACGGTTATTAATTGCGGGGCCATTCCTGAAAATCTTTTAGAAAGTGAGCTTTTCGGCCATGAAAAAGGCTCTTTTACCGATGCACACATTAAAAAAATCGGCAAGCTCGAAGCGGCTTCAGGCGGGACAGTCTTTTTGGACGAGATCGGAGAGATGAGTTTGAGTCTGCAGGTAAAGATTTTAAGGTTTCTGCAGGAAAGAGTTATCGAGCGGGTCGGAGGCAATACCTCTATTGAGCTTGACATACGAATTGTTGCAGCGACTAATTCTGATTTAAGCAAAAGAATATCCCAGGGTTTATTCCGGGAGGATTTATATTACAGGCTAAGCGTAATAAATATAAAACTTCCTCCGTTGCGCGAAAGACGCCAGGATGTCTTTCTTTTGGCAAATTATTTTCTAAACAAATATAAAGAAGAGGCTTCCGGTAAAGATATAAAAGGATTTAATAAAGAAGCCAAGGACATGATGGATACCTATACCTGGCCGGGAAATATCCGGGAGATGGAAAACAGGATAAAGCGGGCAGTGATACTTACCCAGAATTCTTTGATTTCCCCGGTTGAATTGGGATTCGGAAGTAACGAAGAGGACTTAGATACGATCACCGAAAAACTTTCCTTAAGAGAAGCCCGCAAAAATTTTGAAACAGCCCTTATTGTAAAAGCTTTGCAAGAAAGTAAAGGCAATATGAGCCTGGCAGCCAAGATGCTGGGAGTGACCCGCCCCACCCTTTACGACCTCATTAAAAAGTACGGCATTAGCGTATAGCGTTTAGCGGTTAGCGTATAGCGGATAGTATATGTAGGTTAGTTGATTTCCGCATTACGCGTTACGCACAACGCTGTAATGTGTAATGACCCCCATTAGTCAAGCGATTTTTAAGTTAGGAACAGGCTCATTGACAATGTGTTTTTCATAGAACTGTCTGGGCGTAA
>JAFGCB010000002.1 GCA_016932855.1 Candidatus Omnitrophota bacterium
AAGAAGAAGAAGAAGAAGAAGAAGAAGAAGAAGAAGAAGAAGAAGAAGAAGAACTAAAAAATAGCGTAAATGAAGTCCGATTACGTATCTGGTGGCAGGAAAATAATAAAAATAGAGAAATGCTATTAGTCACCTATTTAAAAAACAAACAAGACCTCTAATGAGTAACCGGAAACCAGAGTACAGAAACCAGAATAGAGCCTGCCTTGCCCTGCCTGGCCGGCAGGCAGGCGGCAGGCAGGAATTCAGAAAGGGGTTTACTCTCATCGAGCTTGTTGTAGCTCTGACCATATTTTCGTTTATCGCCTTAAGCGTCGGGGCGACTTTTTTCGCGGGCGCTAAAATGTGGCAAAGAGGCCAAAAAATAAGCTTTGCTCAAACCCAAGCCCTGCTTACTTTTGAAAAAATTTCTCAGGATATTTCCGGATGCATTGAAACTGATCTTGTTGCTTTTGAAGCTGACCGCCAGAGCCTAAGCTTTGCGGCTTTACTGGGTGATAACTTAACAAAAATAAGCTATGAGTTTAAACTTACCGATAAAAGCCTGTGGCGCAGCGAACAAAGTCTTAAGGACATCATTAACGAAGAGGAAAATATCAGTAAAAAGAAGATGCTGGCCCTTAAAGACTTCAAATTATCGATATTTTATTTTAACGATATAAAGCTGGAATATGACTGGACAGACCAATGGAAAGATGAAGACTCTATCCCGGCAGCAGTAAAACTTGAAATAAAAACCAAAGATGAGACTTTTACCAAGACAATCTTTATACCAGCGGCCTCGAAGAGCTAGCATACTTATAGCGGCCATATGGATTCTGGTAATCCTGGCGATATTAAGCACAGGGTTATATAAAATAATGTCCTCGAGGCTTCTGCTGTCAAAGGCTCTGGAAAAAAGGCTTCTTTGCCGATACGCAGCCCTTGCTCTCTGCGTCTATACTCAATCCAAGCAGGAAATAGATGGAACTCTCCATGACAGCCTTTCTGAACTAGGCGGTCTTACGGTTAAACAACTGGGAAACCTGGAATGCACTTTTAATACCTTTGACGAAGAAAGCAAAATTAATATAAACACCTGCTCGAAGGAAACTCTTGAAAAGCTCCCCGGCTTTAACCAAGAACTGGCGGAAGCGGTCATAGGCTCGGGCTTACGGCCGTTTTTTGCGAAAGAGCAAATTCTTTTTGTTGAAGGTGTAAGCAACGAAGTATTTTCTGAATGTAAAAATTTCATAACTGTATACGGCCAGGGGAAAATAAACATAAATACCGCCCCTCCCGAAACATTGAGCGCTTTGGGACTTGACAGCGGACTTATTACTGTCATAGAGGATTTCCGCAAAGGTCCGGACTCTCAAATAGGCACTGAAGACGACGGGGTATTCGGAGGAACCGGCACTGTAGCCGAAACTTTAAAACAGTTTAGCGGGCTATCCGAAGAGCAGGAAAAAAATCTTAATCAGGCAATCAGCCAAGGTCTTCTTGACGTAATATCGGAAAACTTTTTTCTTGATATACAAACTAAAATTTTTAACAAACCGGCAATGAAATACAATATTGTTTTAGACACAGAAAGGGTAAAATACTGGCGGGAGCGCTAGGGCAGTCCCCTTAGGCTAATTTAATTTAAGATAAAAAAGACCCCGGCTTTTCAACAATTATTAAATTAGGATAAGTAAACATGCTCTTTAAATTAAAATAAGAAAAAACATCTTGACATGAATATAAACCTATGTTATTTTTATCAACTATGATAGTAATTACCTTATTTATTATTGGTCTTATCTCAAGGATAATTCCCCATGCTCCTAATTTTGTACCTATAGTAGCTATTGCCCTGTTTTCAGGAGCCTACCTGGACAAGAAATATTCGTTATGGCTTGCTTTGGGCCTATACGTAATATCGGACTTAATTATCGGGCTGCATCAAGTGGTAATATTCACCTGGACAAGCGTTTTTATTATAACCCTTATAGGAATAGCCTTAAATAAAAGAAAATCGCCCGGGCGCACATTGGCATATACTTTACTTTCATCAGTGCTGTTTTTTATTGTCACTAATTTCGGCGTGTGGGCCTCCGGCTGGTACCCCAAAACACTGCAGGGGCTTACCCAATGCTACATAGCCGCTCTTCCTTTCTTTAGAACCTCTCTTTTATCTAATCTTGCATATGTAACGGTACTCTTCGGAGTATACGAATTCTTCACATATAGACTAAAAAGTAAAAGTCTTAAAACCGCTCTTTTATTAAGCTAAAAGAATCTTTTAGATTTAGGGAATGCCGTGGAAATCGGCAGCTGTCCCGCAGCTGTAACCGGGGACGAAAGTCAAAAAATACCACTGTACCAAAATTCCGGTATGGGAAGGTTTGACGAGTAGGGCGATCCGAAGCCAGAAAACCTGATTTAAAAGAAAAACCTTGGGGTCCCGCGGAAATAACCCAAGCATTTTTTATTTATAGAGGGTAAAGTAAACCAGGGTGCAACCCTTGACATTCGGCTTTAAGCTAAGCCAAAGGTCAAGGGTTTTTTTATTTTATGGATAACGATAATTTTACTATATCGTCCTGGAGTGGCGGAAAAGACAGCATTCTTGCCTGCTATAAGGCAATTAAGGCAGGGGAGAATGTAAAGTACCTTCTTAACTTTGTCTCTAAAGAATACCGCCGTACTTGCTTCCACGGAATTGAAGCTGATCTCTTAAGGCTGCAAACAGAACTCTCTGGAATACCCCTCGTGCAAAAAGAAGTAAGTTCAGATTTGAACAAATACGAAACTGAATTCAAGCAAGCTGTTGTAGCACTTAAAAACAAAGGAGCCAAAAAGATGGTTTTTGGCGATATTTATCTTGATGAACATAAGCAATGGGTCACGAGAGTCTGTAGCGAGTTAAACATAGAAGCTATAGAGCCTTTATGGAAAAAAACGCCGGAAGATGTTGTTGACGAATTTATTAAGGCCGGCTTTAAAGCAATAGTTGTAAGCTGTAACTCTAAATTCTTGGATAAAGATTTTATCGGTCGACCGATAAACAAAGAATTAATTAGCTATCTCAAAAAAAGAGGAATTTGTCCTTGCGGTGAAAATGGAGAATTTCATACCTTTGTATTGAGCGGACCTCTATTTAAGACTGAAATAGAAATAACAAAATCGCGAATAGTATCAAAAAAAGGGTATGGCAAATATTGGTTTTTAGATATTCAAGAATATAAATCTCAAAAAAAGGAGAAAAGACAATGAGAAAAAAGGGTTATTTTCTAAGCTTGGTTTTTCTATCCTTAATATTTTCTTTACCTGCTGAGGTTAAAGCTGAAGCAATAAAAAGCACGAATTACGCCATTGATTTAGGGGAACTTACCGTGACTGCTTCAAAAATCGAACAGGCCTACCGCCACTCAACCCAGAATATAAGCATCATTCCAAACAATGAACTAAGCTCTATGGGCGCAATAGAGGTTTCGGAAGTATTGAACCTGCTGCCGTCCGTAGATGTAGTTGAATACGGCACTTACGGCGCTGTGCGTTCCTTGAGAACAAGGGGAACCTATCCCCAGCAAACCCTTACCCTTATAGACGGTCGGCCGATTAATACACCCCGGGACGGACTTACTGACTTTAACCAAGTGCCTCTGTCGAATATAGAAAGAATTGAAGTCGTGCGGGGTCCGGCCAGCACTATCTACGGAGCAAATGCCGTGGGAGGAATAGTCAACATAATAACTAAAACCGGCCAAGATAAAATGCACACCGAGGTTTTAAGTAAATTCGGCTCCTTCAGCACAAAGCAAACTTCTCTTTCTCACGGAAATAAAATAGGTAAATTGAATTATTTCCTCGCCTACGATTATCTGGCCTCGCACGGACATAGAGATAACCATGACTATTTAAGCCACAACGCAAACACCAAGCTCGGCTACCAGATAAACGAAAATAACCACCTGACTGTCTCAAGCGGGTATTTTAAATCCAAGGCTGGAAGCCCCGGGCCGCTTAACTTCCCCGACCTTGACAACCGCCTGGATACCTTTAAGAAATACATAGACCTTACCTACAGGGGCAAATTCGTCGAAGAACAAGATTTATATATCAAGCTCTTCCATAATATTGACCGGATGGAATTTGTCTGGACGCCGGACCCTATAAATAAAGACGCGCATCAAACTAAAATATACGGAGCCGACGCTCAAATATCTCACACTTTCTTCGACATATTCCGAACCGCGGCAGGAGCGAGCTTCCAAGAACATAGACTAAACAGCTCTCTGAGCGGTAAGCCTAGCTATAACTTAAAAGGCGCCTATCTTGAGTCGGAAACCGACTTCTGGGGAAACGGCTCTCTTAAATTCGGTCTGCGCTGGGATGACTACTCAAATTTCGGCGACAGATTAAACCCCAGCGCCAGCCTTAATTTCTGGTTATTCGATAAAATAAAGCTTCACGCCCTGGCTGCAAAATCTTTCCGGGCACCAACCTTCAATGATCTCTACTGGCCGGTTGAAGACTGGGGCCTTCCGGCATTATGGTGGCCCTTTTTCGGCCGGGGAGCGCAGGGAAATCTTGATATCGGCCCGGAAAAAGCAACTTCGTTCGAGGCGGGAATAAGCGGTTATTTCTTTGATAAATTTAAGACTGACCTTACTTTCTTTAAAACCGAATTTAAAGACCTCATCGAATGGGTATTAAACCCTAACACCTTCTGGTGGACCCCGGATAATGTCTCATCAGCGAAAATCCAAGGAGCCGAATTTGAAACTGAATTCGCCCTGGTCGAACATCTTAAGGCTAACCTTAACTACGCTTACCTTGAAGCTACCGATAAACAAACCGGCAAATGGCTTATATATAGACCGAGGCATCTATATAAACTGAAAGTGTTCTATTCGCCGACGAAAAACTACGAGGTAGGCATAACCACTATCTATAAGACAAAAAGATTTACCGACACCAATAATACCGTAAATCTTCCCAGTGCCTGCACGGTAAATTTTAGTTTTAACTACCTGTTAAACGAATCAATCACTTTTTTATTTGAAGTAAAAAACCTTTTCGATAGACAATACCAAGAGCAGCAAGGATATCCCATGCCCGGCAGGGCCTTCTACGCAGGGGCAAAAATATCCTTTTAAGAATTTTTCTGGCGGGGATATTCTCTGGTTATATCGATTTACCTGCTACAAATAAAAATCTTCGTAATCTTTTTAAATCTACGTATCACACCTTTCTGTTTTTTACTAAAAACGGGAAGGTAAAAAATATATTTGCCTATTGAATTTTGTGCTATAATAAATTTATGAAATCTTATTTCAACCGGGCTTTGGCTATTTCTTTAGGATTGCATATCGCGCTTATGGGCGGTTTTCCCTCCAGGACGGCCTTCAAAATCAAGAATGAAGACGTTATCCAGCCTAAAATCGAATTTGTCGAAATAAAAAAAGATAAATCCATCCAGCTTCATGAAAAACCATCTCTCAAAGACCCGCCGCCCTATATCGATATAAAAAAAGAATTGCTAAGCCTTAAAAAAACGCGAAACACGGCGTTTGAAAAACCTAATTCAAGCAGCACCATACTCAACACAAAAGAAGTGGTTTTCCAAAAAACAAAAGATGAGTTGGATTCTTTTCCCGCGTACATAAATTATTACGAGCAAATAAGAGAAACTATTCGCCGGGCCGCCTATTCCGGATTCCACTCGAAAACATCGGGAAAAGTATTTTTAAATTTTACTGTGGATAATTCCGGTAATCTGGTGAGTATCTATTTAGACCCGGATAACTCTTCGCAATCAAGGCTCCTGCGCCGCATAGCAATGGACAGCATCGAAGCCTCTTCGCCCTTTCCAAGATTTCCCTCAGAGCTTACCCAGTTTAAAACCCTAACCTTTAACCTATCGATACACTTTCGAAACAATTAACCTGCCTTTTTCGTTATACGGTTGCGTAGCTCGAATCATTGAATGTTTAATATCCATCGTCTCAGTTACGATTAACGATAGACGCTATACGTTTCCATCTACGCTACCGATTTACCATTACCAATGACTTTTGTATTTATAGGCGTCCGTAACTTAGTATAGTCCATAAGCTTAATTGAAAAATTCCGACCTCAAAAGCGATTGACATATTTTAATCTAAGTGCTATAGTTATGTGCTATGACACGCGCCACAGTGGCAAGCGGGACTTTTTATCCGGCTAATCCGAACAAGCTTAAGGAATTCATCAAAAACGCAACTCCCCGCAACATAACACCTCAGGAAGCAAAAGCAGTAATACTTCCTCACGCCGGATACATATACTCAGGCAAGGTAGCCGTTGAAACAGTGGCTAATATCAGACCTAAAAAACTGCTGGTAGCGCTGGGGCCTAACCACACCGGAAGAGGCCTTCCTTTCAGCGTATACACACAGGGCTGCTGGCAAACACCGTTAGGCGATATTGAAATCGAGCCTGAAACAGCGCAGGAAATCACAAAAACAAGGATACTTGAGGCTGATATCCAAGCTCACGCTTACGAGCACTCTATTGAGGTTCAGCTTCCGATTCTTAAATATTTCTTTGAAGAATTTAAGTTCATTCCCATAGCCTGTATTCTGGCTGACCTTGCCGTCTACAAGGAAATAGCTGGAATTATCTATACAAGCCTTGAAAAAACATCAGGCTTTGCTCAATCGCTCATAATCGCCTCGTCGGATATGACTCATTATGAATCCCAGGCTCAAGCGGAAAAAAAGGATAAATACGTGCTTGAAGCGATATTAAACCTGGATACATCTAATTTCCTGAAAAGAGTGCAAGAAAAAAATGTTTCGATGTGCGGAATTGCCCCGGTAGGAATAATGCTTGAGTTTTTAAAACTTTCCCAGGCAAAAAAAAGCCGGCTTATAAAATATACGACCAGCGCCGAGGCAAGCGGAGACTATTCATCGGTAGTGGGATATGCCGGAGCAATCTTCAATTAAAAGCAAGGTGCACAATGAATGAAGATGTCAAAAAGAAAGTGGACGAAAACTGGAAAAATCAAATTGAGAAAGAAAAAGAGGATTCCCAGGAAAGAAACCAAGAATTCCATCAGCCTAATTTCACCGTATTGGTATCTTCCTTAAGCATGCAAGCCATGATATCCCTGGGCAAACTCGAAAACCCCCTAACCAATAAAAAGGAAGAAAACCTTGAACAGGCCCGTTTCCTGATCGACACCCTGGACATACTTAAAGAAAAAACTAAAGGTAATTTAACCGGCGAAGAAACCGTATTTCTCGACGACTCTCTTTATCACCTGCGTCTAATTTACGTAGAGAAAAAAAACTTAAAAGACAAAGGGCTTTAGGCCTGGATACGAATTACGAATATTTTACGAATATACCAATAACAGTAAAAGTCGCTCTTTGTTATCTAGTAACCCTTAGTAACCACTATTAACCATTAGTAACCACTAGTAACCTTGAGGTGATATGATGATTGACCAAGAACTTTTAAAAATACTTGCCTGTCCTTCCTGCAAAGCGGATGTCCGCTTGGAAAATGAGAAAATAGTATGCACGGGTTGCGGACTAAGATACCCTGTAAAAGACGGCATCCCTATAATGCTGATAGAGGAGGCCGAGAAAACGGAAAAGTAAAATGAAAAAGAATAAACCCAGGATCTTGGTAATTCACGGACCCAATCTAAATCTCTTAGGAAAACGTGAAACTTCCCTATACGGAAGCACAACCTTTGCCAAGCTTAACCAACTCCTGAAAAAAGAAGCTGAAAAACTTAAGCTGTCTCTGCAGACATTCCAATCAAATTCTGAAGGCCAGATTGTAAACAAGATAAACTCTTCCTTGGGTAAGATTGACCTTATAATAATAAACCCGGCGGCCTACACCCATACGAGTGTAGCCATAAGAGACGCGCTCTTAGCGGTAGAAATACCCTCCATAGAAGTCCATATCTCGAATATATTTAAACGCGAGGAATTCAGAAAACAGTCTCTTATTTCCGACGTAGCAATAGGGATAATATCGGGTTTAGGCATACATTCATATATCCTTGCCCTAGAAGCTGCAAGAAAAGTCCTGACGAAATAATATCCCCCTAAAATACGGCCAGGTGCGAACATAAGCAAAAGCTAATCTAATTTTCAACTTATAAAACAACCTCTGCAAAAGATGGTTTTTAAAAAAAGGCTTCAAAAAGCACTCGCCAAATTAAAAAATTTAAAACAAGAAGCTCTACTTGTAAGCTGCCCGGTAAACATTTTTTACCTGACGGGCTTAAGTGATATCGAGGGATACCTTCTGATAAGCCACAAAAAAACAATTTTTTTTACGGATTTTCGCTACCAGCTTAAATGCAGCCCGGAATGCAAAGCTGCGGGCATCGATCTTGCAGTCTACAACTTTGGGATTTTTGATTTTATAGCCGCCGGAGTAAAGAAAGCCGGCCTAAAAAAAATAGGCTTCGAAGGAAAACTAATCTACTATAAAGAATTCAGCGAATTCAAGAAAAGTTTCGAAAAACATGGGCTTAAATTCGCGGCTACCTATGATTTTATAAAAAATCTAAGAAAAATTAAGGAAAAACAGGAATTAAAACTAATACAAAAATCGGTAAATATTGCCTCTGAAGCCTTTGATTTTATACGAGAAACGGCCTACGAAGGCCTGACCGAGAAGTTTCTGGCCCTTGAAGTCGAGCGCTTCCTGAAAATTAAGGCTGATCCGGAACTGGCCTTTCCGCCTATAGTAGCCAGCGGACTTTCATCAGCCCAGCCTCATTACCGGCCGGGCCTGGAAAAAATCCAAATAAATAAACCTTTTTTGATAGATCTAGGAGCTAAATACCGCGGTTACTGCTCTGACTTGACAAGAGTATTTTTTTTAAGTAAAATGCCCAATTATCTTAAGAAGATAATCGATATAGTAAAGAAAGCAAAAGACTTAAGTATAAGCAAAATCCGCTCCGGCGTAAAAGCCCAGCAAATAGACAAGACCGCTCGGGAGTTTATAGCCAAAAAGGGGTACGGCAAGTTCTTCGGCCATTCCTTAGGACACGGGGTCGGCCTACAAGTCCATGAGCTTCCCAGCATTAACAGCAAAAACGAAGAACGCCTGCAGGAAGGCATGGTTATCACTATCGAGCCGGGGATTTACTTGCCGGGAAAATTCGGCGTAAGAGAAGAAAGCATGGTGCTGGTCAAGAAAAACGGCGCCCAAATTTTAGAAAGAAAGATTATCTAGAAAAATGAATATCGGCGAAATAAGAGCTGGCATAACAATCATATTAAATAAAGAGCTTTTTTTAGTAATCGCGGCTGAACACGCAAAGCTCGGAAGGGGTTCTGCATTCCTTAGGGCAAAACTCAAAAGCCTTGATACGGGAAAAGTAATTGATAAAACCTTAAGGGACTCCGATAACGTAGAGCAGGCCTATATCGAAAAGAGAAAACTTCAATTTCTCTATAAAGACGAACCCCTGTATCACTTCATGGATTTAGAAACCTATGAAAGTCTTATACTGAATAAAGAAAAAATCGATGATTTAACCCTCTGGCTTAAGGAAAACTTGGAGCTAGAAGGCCTTTTCTTCGAACACAGGCTGATTAGCTTACAACTTCCTTCCCAGTTAACACTTAAAGTTGCCCAAACCGAACCCGGCTTCCGGGGAAATACCGTAAAACAGGGAACAAAACCGGCTAAGCTTGAAACAGGGGCAACCGTACAAGTTCCTTTATTTATAAATATCGGTGATATAATAAAGGTCAACCCTGAAAGTAAAGAATACCTGGGCAGAGCCTGATTGCCTTAAAAAAAGATTACAGAAAGCAGGAAAGCCTGTAATTTATTTATAGTACGAAATTATAAAATCACCCGAAAGCTGGGGAGGGATAATCATGGATATAAAAAAATTAAAAGAGTTTATAGAATTCATGAAGGAAAACGAGCTGGCAGAATTAGAAATTGAAGAAAACGGCAAAAAGATAAAATTAACCCGGGCGGGCCTGCAAAAAATAATGCCTGCGCCCCAACCCCAGCCAAATGAAAATAGCCAGCCTGCCCAATTTCAGGCTGAACCGACACAGGCCAAAGACAATTTACTGGAAATCAAAGCCCCCATGGTGGGAACCTTCTACCGGGCCCCGGCTCCTAATGCTACGCCATTTATCGAGATAGACTCAGGCATAGGCCCGGGAGACGTGGTTTGCATAATCGAGGCTATGAAGCTCATGAACGAAATAAAATCCGAAATCAAAGGAAAAGTTGTGGATATATTAGCTGATAACGGCGAGCCGGTGGAATACGGACAAACCTTGTTCCTAATAAAGCCCCTATGAAAGTAAAAGAACATAAAGTACAGATAGCGGAATTGCCGTCCTATATACTTGGTACACAGTACTCAGTACTCTATAAAAGATGTTTAGCAAAATACTTGTTGCCAACCGCGGGGAAATAGCAGTCAGAATAATACGGGCCTGCAAAGAGCTGGGCGTACGCACTGTAGGAGTCTACTCAGAAGCTGATAAAGACTCTCTGCATGCCCAACTTGCCGATGAATCTCTATGCATCGGAGGACCTAAGCCCCAAGACAGCTATCTGAATATATCGGCTATAATATCAGCGGCTGAAATAACCGATTCTGACGCCATACATCCTGGATACGGTTTTTTAGCGGAAAATGCCCATTTCGCCGAAGTCTGTGAATCCTGCGGAATAAAATTCATAGGCCCCACTCCTGAAAATATACGTACCATGGGAGACAAAATACAAGCAAGAAGAATAATGCGCAAGCATTCCATACCGGTAATTCCGGGAAGCCTCGATCCGGTAAACACCAAGGAAGATGCGCTAAAGCTGGCCCAAAAACTTCAATATCCGGTGATTATAAAGGCTGCGGCCGGCGGCGGAGGAAGAGGAATGCGCATATGTCACAGCGACGTAAGATTGATAAGCGCTTTTATAACCGCCCAATCCGAAGCAGAGGTTGCCTTCGGCAATTCCTGCGTCTATGTGGAAAAATATCTCCACGAACCCCGCCACATAGAAATACAGATAGTCGCTGATAATTACGGAAATATAGTCCACCTGGGAGAACGCGACTGCTCGATTCAGCGCCGCTACCAGAAGCTCATAGAAGAAACGCCCTCGCCGGCGGTTGACGCAAGGCTTCGTAAGAAGCTCGGGGAATACGCGATCAAAGGCGCCAAAGCAATTAACTATTCTAATGTAGGCACCATGGAATTCTTATTGGACGCCAAAACCCATAAAGTATACTTTATGGAAATGAATACCAGGATCCAGGTCGAACACCCCGTAACCGAAGAAGTAACCGGTATAGACTTAGTAAAACTCCAGATACAGCTTGCAGCGGGCCAAAAGCTGAATTTAAAGCAGGATAAAATCAAGCTTAAAAACCACGCTATCGAATGCCGGATTAACGCCGAGGACCCCGAGCATGATTTCATACCTTCTCCGGGAAAAATAGAATTCCTTTATCAACCCGGCGGCTTAGGAATAAGGGTAGATACCCACATATATTCCGGATATACTATACCCAGCCACTACGATTCTCTGATTGCGAAATTAATCGTGCGGAAGAAAACGCGCCAGGAATGCATCGATGTCTTAAAAAGAGCTCTTGAGGAATTTATGATCGATCCGGTGAAAACAACCATTGGTTTTTACCGAAGAGTTATCGAAGACAGCGAATTTGTAAAAGGTAACTACAACACTCACTTCTTAGAGAAATTCCTTGAAGAAAACAGGGAAGAATGAAACATATACTATCGGATTTAGGAGAAATAAAAATACACCGCAATCTTATTAAACAAATAGCTGAAGCTTCGGCCTTAACGGTAGAAGGGGTGGCCTGCCTTAGCGCCGTTAAAGAAAAGTGGCTGGCCAATATCCTGTCCTTTTTAAAGATCGGGTCGATAAAAGTGGACTTAACCAAAGACTTAAAAATTGAAGTTCCTATAACGGTTAAGTTCGGATATAATATCCCGGATGTGGCTGTAAACGTCCAGGAAGCAATACTAAAAAATCTCTCTAAGACGCTAAATATAGACACGGCTTATATAGTCGTGAAAGTAAAAGGCCTGGGTGAATGAAAAAGTTTACAAAGCATAGATTGCAGGCTACAGACAATTCGGTATAGTGCCGAAAAGGAGGTTGTTATGGGATTTTTCTCCGCGCTTATATATATTCTTGTGTCTTTCTTTACCGGAGGAATGCTGATTCTTATCTCAATAAACTATCTGCAGGCAGTTGAATTTGAAAGCATCCTAAGCCTCGTGCAAACCATGCCAAATTTAAGGATTGTCATCGGCCTCTTGGGGCTGTTAATAGTGCTTATGTGCATAAGAACTATACAAAATTCAATAGCCAAATCTCAAAGGGAAAAAACAATAGCTTTTGAAGGCAGCTGCGGCCAGGTAAGCATCAGCCTCTCGGCCGTGGAAGATATGATTAAAAAGTTATTACTCGAATTTAAGGAGTTAAAAGACGTAAAACCGCATGTTACCGCTTCAAAGAAAGGCCTGCAGGTAACCTTAAGGATAGTGCTTTCCTCTTATACTAACATACCCGAGTTTACCGCTAAAATACAGAATGTTGTCAGCGCAAAACTGCAAAGCATGCTGGGACTAGAGGAAGAAATCCAGATAAAAGTAGAGATCAAAAAGATTCTTTACCCTGAAACCAAAGTAAAAGAAAAAACCTCTGACGAAGACGAAGGCCCTAACGTTCCTTACAGGCAATATCAAACCTAGCGGCGGAGCGCGAAGAAACAGAAAGCAGAAAATAGAAAACAGGATAATACAAACCAGCAAAACCTAGAAAGGAAAGGTTAAATTATGCCTAGAGTGGGAATACTGACCGGGGGAGGAGATTGCCCAGGACTTAACGCTGTGATAAGAGCGGCTACGCGATCGGCTCTTAATAATAGCTGGGAAGTTGTGGGTATTAAAAACGGCTGGAAGGGCTTGCTGGAAAAAGAAACCCAGATTCTGGATATGAGGTCTATATCGGGAATACTTCACAGAGGCGGAACAATTCTGGGAACCTCGCGTACTAATCCTTATAAAAATGAAGGCGACTCGGAAATCGCGAAAAATAATTTTAAAGAATTAAACCTGGATGCCTTGATTGCTATCGGAGGAGAAGATACCCTGGGAGTAGCAAACAAGCTCTCTGAAGAAGGTTTAAACATTGTAGGCGTACCCAAAACTATCGACAACGATCTAAACGCTACTGATTATACCTTCGGCTTCGATACGGCAGTAAATATAGCCACGGAATGTATAGATAGACTTCACACCACCGCTGAAAGCCACCACCGGCTTATGGTTGTAGAAGTAATGGGCCGACACGCCGGCTGGATAGCTACATTTTCAGGACTTGCCGGAGGAGCAGACGTCATCCTTATACCGGAAATCCCTATCAATGTGGCCGAGGTATGCCAAATAATTAAGAACCGGCACGCCCGGGGCAAAAACTTCAGCATTATAGTAGTTGCCGAAGGAGCGAAGTTTTCCAAAAGCCAAGAAATCCTGCAAGACGGCGAACTCGACGAATTCGGGCATGTTAAGCTCGGAGGCATCGGTCAAAAACTAGCAAAGCTAATCGAAACAAATACCGGCTTTGAGACGCGGGTGGTGGTGCTGGGCCATATTCAACGAGGAGGCACCCCTACAGCCTACGATAGAATTCTTGCAACCCGCTACGGCGTAAAAGCAATGGAACTGGTATTTAACAAAAAATTCGGCAGGATGGCCGCCTTAAAAGGCAACCATATAGTTGACGTGCCCCTGAAAGAAGCTATCGCAGAATTAAAGACCGTCGACGAAAAGATTTACGAAATAGCCAAGATATTCTTTGGCTGATGCAAAAGCTTCTTGGAGCTTATGAAAGCTAAAATAAGAAAAATCATCCTCTCGCACATAAAAGCTGTTAAAAGCGTAAATAAAGATGCCGCGATAATCGAAGCAGCGATCAAGAAGATTGCAGCCTGTCTAAAATCCGGCGGAAAACTTCTTATCTGCGGAAACGGAGGAAGCGCTGCTGATGCCCAGCACATGGCAGCGGAATTTGTGGGAAGATTTAAAAAAAACCGCAAGCCCCTGGCAGCCATCTCTCTGTCTACGGATACTTCGATATTGACTTGCCTGGGCAACGACTTCGGGTTTAAGAATATCTTCGCTAAGCAGATACAGGCCCTGGCTAAAAAAGAAGACATCTTAATTGTAATATCGACGTCGGGAAACTCTTTAAACTTAATCGAGGCGGTAAAAAAAGCAAAGGAGCTTAAAATACAAACCATAGGAATACTGGGTAAAGGCGGAGGAAGATTAAAGAATAAACTGAGCTTAAGCTTGCTGGCCAAATCCCAGGATACCCCGCGGATACAAGAAATTCACTCTTTGCTTATTCATACTATTTGCGAATTAGCTGAACTTAATTTTGCCTAAATCTACCATATTTAGGCTTTTTTATTATTTAAAGGCAAATAGATAGGCGTAAGTATCAAGTATTCAAAACAAGGCACTGCGTCTAGTCTAGCGTCTTCATTTTAATACTCTTTTTTTCACAATGGGCTCCAAACTCATAAAGGCTTCTCGACTCTCACCTTTAATAAAAACTTTAAAAAAGAAAAATAAAGAAATCGCCTTTACTAACGGCTGTTTTGATTTAATCCATCCCGGCCATATAAAACTCCTGAAAGAATCGAAAAAGCACGCTGATATCCTGATTTTAGGTTTAAACTCCGACCGCTCAATAAGAAAAATAAAGGGTAAAAAACGCCCTATCCTGAACCAAAAAGCAAGAATAGAAATACTCTCCGGCATAAGCTACGTAGATTATATCGTAGTCTTTCGCGAAAATACGCCTTTAAATTTAATCAGGAAAATAAAACCGGACGTCCTTATAAAAGGGGATGACTGGAAAAAAGACCAAATCGTCGGAAGAACACTGGTAGAAAAACACCGGGGCAAAGTCATAAGGATAAAGCTTAAAAAAGGATACTCTACAAGCAAGCTTATCGAAAAAATAAAAAGAATATGACTGCCAAAAATATAAATTCTCTGCTTTACCGGATGGTCGACGCCAATTACAACAGAGCAAAAGAAGCCTTGCGGGTAACGGAGGATATATTCCGATTTTGCTGGAAAGACAAAAGCCTGACCGCAAAAGCGAAGAGACTGCGCCACGCTCTGTCGAGCCCGCTTAAAAATAAACCCCTTCTTAAAAAACTGCACCTGGCCAGGGATTCGAAAAAAGATATCGGCAGAAATGTCGATAGATTAGAACTTAAAAGAAAAGACCTAACCGATATCCTTTACGCCAATATTCAGAGAGCGAAAGAATCCGTAAGAGTCTTGGAAGAAAGTTTTAAAATAATCGACAAAAAATCTGTTTATAGATTTAAAAGTTTAAGATATAATCTTTATTCTTTTGAAAAAGAACTGAGCTTTAGACGTTTTTCTAAAAATTAGCCGAATAAGAAAGTTTTGCTCTTATCTAATACGGTGAAGTCAAACGGTTTACTCTACATAATAATCGATAGGGAAACCCTTAAGAAAGCAAAGAAAAATTTAAGGAAAATAAGCAAGGAAATCCTTAAAGCCGAGCCTGATTTTATTCAACTAAGGCTAAACGGCATCTGCACAAAAATGGCCTTAAATCAGGCCCAAGAGATACATTCGATAATGAAGCATTGCCGCAAAACCAAACTGTTGATAAACGATAGAGTCGATATAGCCAAAGCAATAGGGGCAGACGGAGTTCATCTCGGAACCCAAGACCTGCCCGCTGCCTGCGCCCGGACGATTCTGGGCAAAAAAGCCATTATCGGCAAGACCGCACATAGCTTGCAAGAAGCCTTGCAATCGCTTAAAGAACCCGTGGATTATATAAGCCTTGGGCCGGCTTTTAAAACCAGACTTAAGCCTGAGCTTAAACCTCTAGGGATAAAGAAAATAAAAGAAATCGTAGAAAAGATAAAAGCCGTAAACGAAAACGCTACCCTTTTTCTGATTGGAGGAATAACTTTAAAAAATATATACTTGCTTACCGCGGCTAATATAAAGAATGTAGCTCTGGCAAGCGGCGTTCTTTTAAGCCGGAATCCGAAATCAACCATCGGCAAGCTAAAAAAAATCATCTCTAATTAAGATGCAAAGCCAAATTATTAAGAAAATAGCCGAAGACGAAAATATAAGTCCGAAAGTCCTAAAAATAAAAATTGACCGCGGGAAAGCTGTCCTGGTTAAAAACAAAAAAAGAAAAATCAAGCCTCTGACTATAGGCGAAGGCCTTCGCGTCAAAGTAAACGCTAATATCGGCGCATCAACAAAGAACCCCGAAATAAAGGACGAGCTTAAAAAATTAAAAGTTGCCCAGGAAGCCGGCGCAGACTCTATAATGGACTTAAGCGTAGGGGGTGATTTAAAAAACATAAGAAAACAAATCCTCGCTGCCTCTAAACTCATCGTCGGCACTGTTCCTATTTATGAAGCTGCCGTAAAAAGCGAAAAGAAATACGGCTCGTTTGAACGAATGACCAACCAGGATATCCTTGACGTAATAGAAGCTCAGGCTAAAGAAGGAGTGGACTTCTTTACGATACACTCCGGCATTACTAAGAAAATAGCCAATAATAGAAAAATAACAAAGCGAAAAGGCGGAATAGTAAGCCGTGGCGGTGCCATAATCTCGCGCTGGATAATGGCCAATCAAAAAGAAAACCCTCTATATGAGTATTTTGACGACATTTTGGATATCGCCAAAAAATACGATATTGTATTAAGCCTGGGCGACGGCCTGCGGCCAGGAGCAATATCTGATTCTATGGATTTTTTTCAAGTTTCAGAGCTCTTAAATCTAGGTATCCTTACCGAAAAGGCCCGCAAGAAAAATGTAGGTATAATAATCGAAGGTCCCGGCCACGTTCCCATAGATCAAATAGAGGCGAATATCCGAATGGAAAAAGAAATATGCAAAAATGCTCCCTTTTATGTATTAGGACCCTTAGTAACCGACACTGCCCTGGGATTTGATCATATATCGTCAGCAATCGGAGGAGCCCTGGCTTCTCTTTACGGGGCGGATTTTTTATGCGTGGTTACGCCTAAAGAACACCTGGGTCACCCCAACCAGGAAGATATAAAATTGGGTGTAATCGCGGCTAGAATTGCCGCCCATTCGGTTAATTTAACCAGAAATAAACGCCTCCGAAAGATAGACGAGGATATATCGACCTCTCGAAAAAAACGAGATTGGAAAAAACACATAAGCCTAGGCATATACCCTAAGGCGGTTGAAGGGATAACCGAAAAACTGAAATTCTCCGATGCCTGCAGCATGTGCGGAAAATATTGCTCTTTAAAGATAATGGAAGACTGCCCCCTTGTATAGCGTATAGCGTATAGCGTATAGCGTTTAGCGTATAGAAAATAAATATTTATTTTACGTTATTCTCGAGATTATTACTAACCGCTAAACGCTGAACCAATGCGGGTGTGGTTCAATGGCAGAACATTAGCTTCCCAAGCTAGTAACAGGGGTTCGATTCCCCTCACCCGCTCTGTAAAGTGCTAAGCGCAAAGTTCCAGGTGCTAGGTAAGTAGCACCAAGCACTCTTAAATAGCACATAGAACCTGGCACACGAAAATAGAGGAATAGCTAAAAATATGAAAAAGCTTAAAATTATAATATATTCAACAGCCATCATTTTGAACTTTGGGGTATTTTGCGATGCCTCTAAGATTTTGCAAAATGAAATACAGCGTCATGTAGTAAAAAAAGGTCAAACTCTCTGGGCTATATCGAATTACTACAACGTGCCCTTAGAAGAGATTGCCGAGGAAAATAATTTAAATACAGCCAGTAAATTAAGAATTGGTCAAATCTTAAAAATACCTATCTCTAGAAAAAAGATTAAAATGGATTTAGGCATCTTTCAATGGCCTTTAAACGGTGAGATAATCTCCCATTTTAACCAGAAGCTCCCGGATAGAATCAACAAAGGAATCGACATCAAACCACAAGACTCTTTTTTAGTGCACGCTTCAAAAAAAGGTATAGTGGAATTCTCCAAGGCTCTGAAAGGCTACGGATACACCATAATACTAAACCACAGCCAGGGTGTTAATACGGTATATTCAAACTTAAGCTCGTCTTTCGTAAAAGAAAAGGAATTTGTAGAAGAAAATCAACCCATAGGAAAAATAGGAAAAGACGTAAGAAAACAAGAGGCCTTCTTGCATTTTGAGATAAGAAAAGAAGATGTGCCCCTAAACCCCTTACACCATTTACCCTGAAAACCATGTTTTTAACCCGCGAGGAAGAATATAAGACTCTGGATAAAAGAGTAAACTCTTTTATCGAAGGCTATCGACAAAACATAGCTCTTATCGGGCCGACCCTCTCCGGTAAAACCTATTTCATAGAGCAGTTTCTCGAAGATAAATACTTAAACGAAAAAACCCTGCCTGTTTATGCGGACTTGGAATACTTATCATTCTCGGAGTTCGTAAGAATCATATTCACCTGCCTGCTTTTTAACTTTACAAAAAAGCAAAAAGGCAGAAGCCTGGATAACCTCGACCTTTTAATCTTAGAATCGGAAAAGTCAATCCCAAAAACTACCGAAAAAATGAAAAATACATTAGGTCTGCTGGCCTTAAGCCAGAAAATAAATTTCGACTCGGTGACCGAAGTCCTGGATGAATTCATATCTGAAACTCAGATAAAACTCCTTCTGGTCGTGGATAATTTCACCCTACTTAAGGACTTTCCGAAAAAACTAGTTTCGGAATTCACTAAATACATCATTGCCCAAAAAAATATTATGTTTATATTTATATCCGGCAAAATAAAAGAAGCCGAGCTTATTCTTTCACAAGAGCTTAATATCCTTTTCGGAAGCTTCGAGAAAATCTACCTGGAAAACCTTTCCCACCAAGAAGCCTTATACTGCATAGATACAAGACTTCAAGACAAGCTGGATGCAAACTCAAAAAAATTCCTGATAGAGCTAACTGACGGATTTCCTTTCTATTTGGAAATAATAATACAGGATTTACTGGATTCATCATCCGAAAAAATCGATTCCCGGCTTCTTGTAACGCGCCTGTCAAACTTACTTATTGACCCCGGGTCCTGCCTCTATCAAATATTCATGAATAAAATAAATCGTATAAAACTAAGCTTTAAAGATAAGTTTCTAATAAACCCCTTGTTGATTCTTATTGCTCAAGGCTACACAAGAAAAAAAGACCTTCTTGCTTTACTGAAAATCGACTCCCAGAACCTAAACGCCAAATTAGCTAAATTACTGGAGATAAATACACTAAATAAGAGCGGCTCCTTCTACTTCATTCCCGATAAGCTCTTTTCTTTCTGGGTATGCTCGGTATTCAAAATCGGGATTACCGCGCCGCTGATTTTCCATCAGGACCGCAAGGCTTCTATCGAAAATAAACTCCTGGCCAGGCTCGAGGAATTCAAGCAAGCCGACTCTCAGGATAATCTCCAAAGGTTTATTGACTTAGTCCACCTGTTTAAAGACGACACCGTAAAAACCGGCAAGAAATCAATATCGCTTCCTCATATAAAAAGGCTGAAAATCGTGCCTGCCCACAACGAAGAAATGAAATTCATAATAGGGGAGGCTAAAGAGTATTATCTGATATTGGCCTTCAAAGAAAATTCTCCCGAAGATACCGATATATTGGAATTCAGTAACCGCTGCAGTTATTTTAGAAATAAACAGCCGAAAAAGATTTTTATTACTCTTAAAAAAGCGGATGTAACAGCTAAGCTGCTGGCTAAAGAAAAGCGTTTATTTTTCTGGGAAAGAGAAGACGTAAACCTTCTTTTAAGACTCTATAATCAACCCTCGATAATATAATTGTTTTACACGGATAATCACAAATATTAAAGTAACGTATGCAAAACAGATGACCAGAGATATTCTTTTTATCTGCGATAATCCGTAAAATATGCTTTTAATATATCATCTGCGATCATCCGCGTAAGAGAATCTTAACAATGAGAATAGTAGTATTGTCAGATACCCACATACCCATAGCCGCGCCTTGTCTGCCGAAGAAAATTATAAACGAACTAAAAAACTGCGCTTTATGTCTACATGCGGGAGACTTAGTAGATGTCAAAGTTATTGATGATATATCACAACTCGTTGAGCTAAAAGCAGTTAGAGGTAACATGGACTCTCAAGAAATAAAAAAAATTCTGCCGGAGCAACAAATCCTGACTCTTGAAGGCCTAAAAATCGGTCTTATCCATGGAAGCGGTTCACCTTTCAACATACTGCAAAGAGTCGAAAAATCATTTAGCCAGCCCCTGGATATATATATATTCGGCCACAGCCATTCCGCCTACAATAAAGCTCACGGAAAGAAAGTTTTCTTCAATCCCGGTTCACCGACTGATAAATTCTTTGCCAAATTCAACTCCTATGGTATATTAGAACTTAAAGAAGGGCGTATCGAACGAAAAATAGTTAAATTCTAAATTTTCACTGAATAAAGGGGCAAGGGCAAAAATATAAATGCGCAAACTTTGGGCTCCCTGGAGAATGGAATATATCCAAAAACCGAAAAAAAAATCCTGCTTTTTGTGCCGGGTAATCAAAGAAAAAAAAGACAAAAATAACTTCGTAATCCTCCGAACCAAAAAAACAATATCCCTACTTAATATCTATCCCTACAATAACGGCCACGTAATGATCGCTCCCAAAAAACACATAAAATCTCCGGACAAGCTAAGCCCCGAGGAAATAAACGAAATATTCTCCCAGGTAAAAAAAATCCTGGCTGCCCTGAAAAAATCTCTCGGGCCGTCGGGATTTAATTTAGGCCTTAATCTGGATAAAACAGCCGGCGCCGGGCTTGAAGGACACCTGCATATTCACATTGTTCCCCGCTGGCAAGGCGATACTAATTTCATGCCGATCCTCGGCAATACTAAAATCATCTCACAGAGCCTAAGCCAAACTCACAAAGCAATAAAAAGATACCTTTGATTATATGGGCCGTGCAATGAAAAAACTTAAAAATACCGGCAATACCCCCGACGGATTACTGGCCTCCTTCGCCACTAAATCATCGAATTCCCGAGGCCGAAAGCACCCGGAAAAAGAACATCCTTACCGAACCATATACCAAAGAGACAGAGACCGCATAATACACTCTCAAGCTTTTCGTAAGCTGGAATACAAAACCCAGGTCTTTATAACACATGAAGGGGACTACTACCGGACCCGTCTCACCCATACCCTGGAAGTCGCCCAAATTGCCCGGACAATAGGCAAATCACTGGGATTAAATGAGGATCTTATCGAAGCTATTGCCCTTGCTCATGATCTGGGCCACACTCCCTTCGGGCATGCCGGAGAGGAAATTCTAAACAAATTACTGGACAAAGAAGGAGGATTTAACCACAATATTCAGGGATTAAGAGTGGTAGACTTTCTGGAAATCAGGTATCCTGACTTTCAAGGGCTCAATCTTACCTGGGAAGTGCGAGAAGGCATCGCCAAACACTCAACAACCTATGACTTGAAAGCTGACCTTCAACATTTCTCGGACTTGGATCTCGACAAACAACCCACCCTTGAAACCCAAGTGGTGGATATAGCCGATGAAATCGCCTATGATAACCATGATTTAGACGACGGTCTGACCTCCGGACTTATTCAAGAAAAAGACTTAGAAAAAATAGAAATCTGGAAAATCGCCACCGAAAAAATAAAAAAACAATATCGCCATATAGATCAAGATATGCTTAAATTTCTTGCAATACGCAATCTGATAAATTTCAAAGTTACCGACCTGATTGAACACTCTAAACACAAGCTTTCCTCGCTTAACATTAATTCCTGGAAAAAAGTAAAAAGCCAAGAAACACGCCTAGTAGCCTTCAGTCCTTACGTGAGCCGTTTAAGAAAACCCTTTAGAAAATTTCTCTACGACAATCTTTACTGCAGCCGGCGGGTCTTAAGAATGACCGAGAAATCAAAGCGGTTTATTCAAGAACTCTTTGAAAATTACTGTAAAAACCCCTGGCAGATACCGAAAAATCTCCTTAAGCAAAAAATAAAAAAGGAATCCCTGAAAAGGACCGTTGCCGATTATATAGCCGGGATGACCGACAGATTCGCTCTAGACGAATATAAAAAACTTTTTGACCCCTATGAAAAAGTATAAATATGCCTAAAAGTAATTATTTGCTGCACATCGAAAGACATAAAGAAATATTCGACGTAATCCATGCGATTTACAGAATCGCCAATTCCGCCTTTACCGCAAAGGACTTACTTTCGGGGCTGCTGAGGACAATGCAGAACAGCTTCAATGCTAATCACTGCTCAATAGTGCTCTCTTATCCCAATCGGCACCCTTTTATAAAGTTCACCCTGAAAAACAAAAGAAAGTACCAGCTTAAAAAAGGCGGTAAATCTCTTTTAACAAAGAAAGAAAAAGAAATCTTTAACTCCGGAAGAATCTATTTCACCAAAAAAACTATCGTAGTTCCGCTTATTTTTATAAATACCCTGGGGGTAGTCACCATAAAACGCGGCGCATCGATTCATCCCTTTGAAGAAAACGATAAACAGTTCCTTAATATCCTGGCAGAAGAAATGGCTCTAGTAGTAAGGAATTTTCAGCTTTACGAGGAACAGCACAGAACAATAATAGGCACTGTCAAGGCAATAACCGGGTTTGTTAACCGCTACGCGCCCACCAGCTCCATACACGCCGAATACATACATAAAATACTTAAAGAATTAGGTAAACGATTCCGCCTCACTGAAAGCCAATTAATATCTCTGGAATACGCCACTCTTCTGCATGATACGGGAAAAATAGAAATACCCCAGGATTTATTGGAAAAAAGTGATCCCTTAACCAAAGAAGAAAAAGAGATAATAAAGAAGCATCCCAAGAAAGGTGCTGAAATATTAAAAAATCTTCAAGCCTTGCGGCCGGCCATCCCTATAATACTTTATCATCACGAAAAATACGACGGCACAGGATACCCTTCGGGCTTAAGGAAAAAACAAATACCCCTGGAAGCTCGAATCATGTCAGTGATTGACGCTTTTGATGCCATGGTCTTTGGAAGACCCTACAAGAAATCGCTCAATCTGGAAGACGCTATAAAGGAATTGGAAAAAAATAAAGGAACTCAATTTGACCCCGAAATTGTTGATGCTTTCGTCAAAACCCTCCACAGCAAAGAAGTAAAAAAATACTTGAAGAATAAGCTTAAAAAAGTATAATAAATTAGGGGGTTTTCTACAAATCAAACCCTTTTAAGTTTTATTTAGCGATTAGCTGCGCTCCGGCAGCCAGCTATTCCAAAAAAAACATAATCCTAAAAAGGCTTTTGCCGAAAATTAAAAACTAAAAAACATGGAAAAAGGACAACTTTCCTTCTTTGCCGAAACAAAAAAAGAAAAAAGAAAGATTGCAATATCCCTAGATAAGCTATATTTAACATGCGTCTTGCTTGTTATTAGCCTTATCGTATGCTTTTCCTTGGGCATAGAAAAGGGCAAAAGAATAAATGCTGCCAAAGCTCCTGAAAGCGGCTTTGAACCTTCGACGGAAATCTCTTTAAAGCCCATTGAAAGCCGCAAAATTATAGACAATACCACAAAACCAGCGGATACGCCAAAAAAAGTTATCCCGAAAACAGCCTCTACCCAAAAAGAGCCCTTAAAAAAACTCGAAGAAGAAGAAAGCCCCACGAAAAAACCTAACCTGTACTATTCTATTCAAGTAGCCAGCTACAACCGGGCTGATATTGCCCAGGCGGAAGCTGAAAGGCTTAAAAATAAAGGCTTTGGACCGGTTATAATAAAAAAAGGTAAATACATTGCTCTATGCGTAGGGAGGTTTGAAGCCTACAGCGAAGCGAAAACACTTGCCAAAAGCCTGAAAACATATTATAGTGACTGTTTCGTAAGGAAGCTTTAATAGAATGTTATACCCTAAATACATTATCTTAATAGGGCCGACAAACACACCCCGAAAGCTGGGAATCATTTAAGGAGAGCAAAAATGAGCATACATCCGTCATTAAAAGGCTTAGGCAAATTGTCCTCAAAAAAGTCCATTCTTAAAAGGGGAGAAAGAATTAAGTGGCTTATGAGCAAAAAGATGTGGAGCGACGAAAGCCCCATATTCGGCCTTCCCAAAATAAAGGTGGTAAAAATAAAGGTAGCCAAGAAAGAAAAGAAAGAAGAAAAGAAAGAAGAAGCCGCTACTGAAACCAAAGAATCCACCTCTTAAACTCCCGACAATAAAAAATGCGCAATGTCCTGTTTTTAAGCCTGTGTTTTTTTCTTCTAGCCAGCGGTTTCTGTGCTTCCCAGAAAACAAAAGCCGTAAAAGAAGCTATTTTGCGAACGGATTCGACCACCCTGGCTGAAGAAATAACCAAAATTGCCGAAGGCACAAGCCTGGAAATAGTCCAGCAAAAATATGACTGGTGCAAAGTAAGATTGCCTTTGGGATTTACGGGGTTTGTCTACGCTTCCTATATCGAGACGAAAAACGAAAAGGTAGGCTATTCACAAGCCGACAACCTGAATATTAGAACCCAACCCAGCATAGAAGCTGTGGCCATAGGAAAACTCCAAAAAAACGACAAAGTCGAAATACTCAGTAAAGACAACGGCTGGTATAAAATAAATGCCTATCCTTACGCTACGGCCTGGGTCCATAAGAATTCTCTTGAGCAAGTGCCGGAAAAAGCTGAAATCAATTCTCAAGGCCCCTCCGGAACAATTGACAAAGATATCCAGAAAGAAGAAATCCAGGAAAAACAAAAAACGATAGAGAAAAAACCCGAAATAGCAAAAGCTGCGCCTGATGAAGAGAAGACAAAAGAAGAAACCCAAGTCCAGAAATCTACTCCGGCAATACAGCAAACCCAGACTCCCAAAGAAACTAAACCCCAGAAAAAAATAAAAGATAAACTGCCCACGCCAATTGCCTCGGGAGTACTTAAAAATTCAGGCAGAATATTTTCATCGATAAACTATAAACTAGAAAACAAAAACGGCATCGTTTTCCTAAAAATACCCGAGTCTTTAAAACCCGGACCGCTTCTAAATAAAGAGGTCAATGTGTGGGGGAAGCTGCAAAAAAATCAAAATTACCTCCTGGTAGATAAAATCTCATTAAAAGAAGCCGGGGAACTGAACAAGGTAAAGCAAGAACTGCAGGAAATAGGACAAAACCTCGAGAATGCTCTTATAAAAAAAGAATAGAGCTCCTGTTAATAACAAAGACGACGAATAGGATGTTGTTTATATTAGTAATATTTCTTTTTCTCTCTATCATCGTCCACGAGGTCGCCCATGGCTATACAGCCTATAAATTGGGGGACCCTACCCCTAAATACTCCGGGAGGCTAAGCTTCAATCCCTTGGCCCATATCGATATATTCGGAACGGTCCTGCTTCCGGCTTTACTGATTATTTCCCGGCTTCCCATATTCGGATGGGCAAAACCCGTGCCTATTAATCCCTATAATTTCAAAAATCCCCGCCATGATATGATGTGGGTCGGATTATCCGGGCCGGCTTCAAATCTAATCATAGCCGCTCTTTTAAGCCTCATAATAAAAATAATTCCTTACTCAATCGTTAGTAAGATCTTTAACGATGTGGCAATAATAAATGTAATTCTGGCGGTAATCAACTTAACGCCCATACCTCCCCTTGACGGCTCAAGGGTTTTAACCGGCATTTTGCCCCGCGACCTTGCCTATAAATATATGAAGATTGAACCTTTCGGGTTTGTGATAGCTATTCTTTTCATTGTAACCTTAGGCAGAATAATAATCTGGCCGGTAGTAGGCATTATTGCCTTAGACATACTTAGACTATCCCCGCCGTATCTCTTATGAAAAAAATAAAGGTAAATCTTAAAAAAAGGTCATACTCTATCTGCATCGGCAAGAATATAGCCCCAACCCTCGACAAACAGCTAAAGAATCTGGGGCTAGGCAACTACGCAGTTGTAATAACAAATAAAACCATATATTCTGTCTATAAAAAGCTTATTCCCAAAATCTTCCCTAAAAGTAAAAACCTGGAATTTAAGTTTCATATATTGCCGGACACAGAAAGAATAAAGTCTTTCGAATATGTATCGAAAATAATAAATTCCACTTCGCTGCTCAGCTATAAAAAAAGGGTGTTTTTTATCTGCTGGGGCGGAGGGGTGGTGGGGGACTTAGGCGGATTTATTGCTTCTATCTATAAAAGGGGGTGCCCGGTAGTTCAGATTCCTACAACTTTGCTCTCTCAAATCGACTCCTCAATAGGCGGAAAAACTGCTATAGATTTAAAAGTCGCAAAAAATATGGTAGGAAGCTTCTGGCAACCTAGCCTGGTATTAATCGATACTTTATTTCTAAAAACTCTAAAAACATCGCAAATAAGACAGGGCTTGGCAGAAGGCATAAAGTACGCTCTTATAAAAGACAAGAAGCTGTTTACCTTCTTAGAAAAAAATTGCCGGAATCTGCTTGGTAAAGATGAAAATGCTCTTGCGGGCCTGGTCTGCCGCTGCGCAAAAATAAAAACCGAAGTAGTGGAAAAAGATGAAAGAGAGGAAAAGGGCATACGCACAATATTAAACTTCGGCCACACCATAGGTCATGCTATAGAGGCTAGCTCCGATTATAAAACACCTCACGGAAACGCTGTTGCCTTGGGAATCATTGCTGCTCTCTACATATCCGAAAAAGAAGGCTTTCTTGCTAAAGCAAAAATAATACCGAAAGTGACTGCTTTGATAAAAAATGCAGGACTGCCGGTAAAGATCGCGCTTGATAAAAAAAGAATAATAACCGCGTTAAAAAAAGATAAAAAATTCATACGGGGTAAAACCAGACTGGTCCTAATTAGAGACATAGGTAAAGTCAGCGTGAAAGAAGACATAAAAATATCCAGTATCGCAAAAGGATTAAGCCTCCTAACACTTTGATATATAAAGAGTTAAAAATATTTATCCCCTAAATGCACTAACCGCCTCCTGCTCAATCAGTTTTGCAAATGATCCATCTTAGATAATCTCTTTTATAAACAAAACACTTAATAAATTCTCAATCTTTCGGTCTTAAGAATGTAAAGATGAATAGGAATATCGCCTATATCATTACAGAAAACAGCTTTTCCCTGCATTTAAAAAATTACCGAAAAAAAAGCCGCGAATATGGTTAAATTTTACTTACGGTTGCCTTGACTTTAATAAAAATATATGGTATATTTAACTTGAAGTAAACGTTTTCTTTTCAAATTTACGTGGCTTATGGACGAAAAAAGAGAATATTCAAGAATAAAAATTTCCTTCCCCGTAAGATGCGAAGGCTTAGAGCGACATAAACCCTTCTATACTGTATTTAAAGATATAAGTAAGGGCGGGCTAAAGCTCATCAGCGAAGAATTTCTGTCGGTGAATAGTTTTATTAAATTCGAGATTAATCTCATAAACAACCTTATAAAAGGAAAAGGCAAGATAGTCTGGTGCAATCCTCAAGCCTACGCAGAAAGATACTGGGCAGGATTGGAATTCACCGAAATAAATACTTCAGCCCTAAAAACCCTTTCCGATTTCCTCTCCAACATTAACTCCACTTAATAAAAATGTCTAAACGAAGCGAAGCTAAACGACGAAATTGCTTAAGCTGCAATAAATCCTTGAAACGCATTCAGTGGTATTACAGAAACGGTAATCACTTCTGCAACAAAGAATGCTTCAAATCTTACCTTAAGAAACAATCCCAGAATGCCGCCTGATAAGATAAAAACCGTAAAGGGCGATCTTTCTTAGGATTCCTTAAGGTGAAAAGATAATATATATTAGTCTTTATGCCTTTTCAGCCTTAAGCAGGTTAAAGTCCTTTTGATGATTAAGGAAAAGCGCAAATACCCACGAGTAGTAAAAACCATACCCCTAAAACTGTCTTCCCACCAGACAGATATCGTAACCCAAACCAAAAATATAAGCTGTATCGGAGCCTACTGCTCAATCAATAAACCTCTGCCCCTTATGACCAAACTAAAGATTACCCTGCTTCTTCCCGAAAAAGAAAAAGACTATAAAGATACATCAAAAAAAGTCAATTGCCTGGGTATAGTGGTAAGGTCTGAAAAAGCTACCCACAAAGACGACTATGATATCGCGATCTTCTTTGAGCAAATACGAGAAAAAGAGAAATTAAAACTCGAAGAATACATAAACCATCATCTGATCTCCGGCTAAAAAATAAGCTAAAATAGCCATGCCTCTGCCGGCCAAACCAAAAAAATGCAAGCTCATATTCGCCCTGATATATTCCTCTGAAGAAATATACCAAAAAGCAAAAAGATACATAACAAGAAAATTCGGGATCCTGGATCTGGAAAGTAGCCCCTTGGAATTTAATTTTACCGATTACTACAATGAAGAAATGGGCTCAAACCTCAAGAGAAGGTTTATATCCTGCAAAAAGCTTATCGAGCCAGATGATATAACCCAAATAAAGCTGACCTCGGTAAAACTTGAAAGGAAACTTTCGATCCTCGGGAAACGGAGGATAAATATAGATCCCGGATACATAACTGAAGCCAAGCTTGTGCTTTCTACAACGAAAGACTTCTCTCATCGTATCTACCTGGGAAATAAAGTCTTTGCCGAGATAACCCTCGTATATCAAAATAAAGGCTTTAAAAATCTTACCTGGACTTTTCCTGATTACCGCACAAAGCCTTACAAAAATACCCTCCTAAAAATACGCACCCTTCTAAAAGAACAGCTTAAAAAGCCTGTTTTTTCGGCCAAAACAGCCTGATTTTTAGCAGTTCAGGTCAGTCTTAGGGAAAATTATACCCTAAAACAAAAAAAACGTTACTTTACGGAAAATAGCAAAAAAAATAAAAAATTTACTTTCCTGGAGATTTTTGGTATATTTTTAGTGTATTTTAGTGTTCTTTCGTAACCTTTAGTGACTTTTTATATACTCAAAAGTATCCTAAAGAAAAGGAGAAGCCTATGCCAAAGCGAGGGCGGCCTAAAAAAGCGGTCAAATACACAAAAACTATTAATGTCAGGTTAACCTCAGACCAATGGCTGAAAGTCTTAACCGCTGCCGAGCAACAACATCTGGAACCGTCGGTCTTTATCCGAAAAACTATCCTGGATAATTTATAAAATAATCTAAAAGTTAGCATTATACTAAATCTTGACTCTCGCTAGCCCGGTGTCGAAAGGCTTGACTTACTGGAAAAGAGGAGTAATATCGTATTTTTAAACTCCTTCTGTCCGGATAAAAAAATGATCGAACCTATTACCTACATATTAAACAAAATATCTCTAGCCCACCTAAATGTATTGTTCCTCTTAGGCCTTGCCCTGTTTGGGGGCACCGTAGGAGGAAGGTTATTTCAGAAAATCAAAATCCCTCAAGTAGTTGGGTATATTATTATCGGGCTTATTATCGGCCAAACAGGTTTAAAAATAGTAGGTCAAGATATAATTCTCTCTCTTGAGCCCTTTAATTATTTTGCCTTAGGGCTAATTGGATTTATGATCGGAGGAGAACTTAAGGGTGAAATATTCCGTAAATACGGTAAGCAGCTGATCATTACTTTACTCTGCGAAGGAATAACCCCCTTTCTATTAGTAACTCTGTTCATAAGCGTTATAGGTTTCTTATTTTTCGGAAGTTGGAAAATCTCCGTTGCCCTGGCCTTATTATTCGGGGCGATTGCTTCAGCCACTGACCCTGCGACCACCGCCGAAGTATTAAAAGAGTATAAAACGCGAGGCCCTTTAACTAGAACGATATTAGGCATAGTCGCCTTGGATGACGGACTTGCCTTAGGCCTCTTTGTTATTGCCTCGAGCATAGCCGGAAGCTTAATAGGAAAAACCCAAACCAGCCTCTTTAAACAATTCATCAACCCCATTTACGAAATCGGAGGAGCTCTGGCCGTAGGAGCCATATCAGGAATAATACTTTCAAAAATTTTAAGAAAATACTCTGAAAAGGAAAGGCTTCTTGCTTTTTCCGTAGGCATAGTCCTAATTGTTACCGGCCTTTCCATGGCCATACACGTTGAAATGCTTTTAGCCGCTATGACCTTAGGAGTAATTGTTTCAAATTTTACTCCTCGTAAAAGCAAAGAAGCCTTCATGCTTGTCGAAGCGTTTACTCCGCCTATTTATGTACTCTTCTTTGTCCTTGTGGGAGCAAAACTTAATCTCAATCAAATGAACTATATTACCGTACTCCTGGGAATCATATATCTTTTCGGCACCATAACCGGAAAATTTATCGGCTCACGTTTTGGAAGCACGATATCGAAAGCTCCCAAGTCCGTAAGGCTTTACCTGCCTTTGGGGCTTTTCAGCCAGGCAGGTATTGCCATAGGCCTTTCCATCTTAGCTGCCCAGTATTTCCCCGGAACCCTCGGAAACACCTTGATCATTGTAATTACTACCACAACCTTCATTCTACAGCTTGTCGGACCGCCTTTTGTCAAACTTGCCGTAACCAAAGCGGGAGAAGTAGGCCTTAACGTTACCGAAGAAGACCTTATGGATAAACTAAACGTAAATGAAATGATGGACAAAAACCCTCCCCTTATCTACAACAACATGCCTTTAGCTGAAATCATAAAAATATTCAGCCAAAGCACAAACCTGTATTACCCCGTAATAAACCTTAAGAAAAAATTTCTAGGAATTATCACTGTCGATAACATTAAAAATACTTTTATGGAAAGCGGCCTCGAACAGCTCTTAAATGCCGTCGATCTTATGGAATCGGATATTCCCACCGTTACTCCTGAAAATTCACTTCGCCAGGCAAAAGAGCTCTTTGATCGCTATAACCTGGAATGCCTGCCTGTGGTTACAAAAGAAGGCGGGCTGGAAGGTTTTATGGAAAGAAGAATATTTAACAAAGCTATTTCCACAAAAATGATGCAATTGAAGAAACAGGTTGATTTCCTTGAAGACAGCAAGTAAACTTTTATATTAAAGAAAAGAAAGGCGCTCTTATGAATAAAAAAGTAATTTCAAGGCTGGCCGTATTTTGTTTAATTCTTCTGCTTTATGCCTGTACGGCAAAGGAACAAGGGCCGACCATGGAAATTCCTGACTTGGGATTGTCGATGATAATACCCCTGGAATGGAAACAAGGCACCCTCTTAACCGGCCAAGAAGAAAAATTCATCGAACAAGCAGGCGGAAATTACTGCTTTAAAGACGCTCTCTTAAGATATCCTTACATAAGCGTAGGGCTTTTGTCCTTGCCCAAAGACGCCTCTTTAACTCAATACGCTCCAAGCCTTTCCTACGGCAATATTCTATCTAAGACAAATAAGTCTTTAGGCGGTCTTAAAGCCCTGGAAGTAATCGAGAAAGATTTTGACGCTTTTAAGCCCGGAGAGAAAATTCCGATTCGAGCCATGCATATGTATATTCAGAAAGAAAATAAAATAATCTGGGTTTCCTACTGGGTGTTTGAAAAAGACTTTGATAATTATAAGAACCTTGCCCGGAAATCTTTCGATTCCATAAAAATAAAATAAAAAGGAGTAAGAAATGAACAGAGACCAAGAACGTTTGAAAACTCTCTCTGTCTTTCATTATATAGTCGGAGTTATGTATGCCTTATTTAGCTTCCTGCCACTTATTCACGTCATCTTAGGAATAATAATGCTTGTTGCCCCCGAGAGCATGAAAGGCAACTCCGGACCCCCTCCGGCTGCTGCCGGCTGGGTGTTTGTTTTTATCGGCGGATTCTTTATACTGGTCGGATGGTGTTTTGCCTTATCTTTAATTCTTGCCGGAAGATTCCTGATTCGAAGAAAAAACTACTTATTTTGCATGATTGTAGCAGGCGTAAGCTGTCTCTTTGTGCCTATAGGAACTATCTTAGGCATATTCACATTAATCAACTTATCTAAGGAATCTGTAAAAGAGCTCTTCAAGCCAAAGGCTTCATCTGCACAGATATTATTCGACAATAAAGAAAATATTTAAATCCCTTAAGGCTATATGAATAAGTTTATACCCTTGTTATTAACCCTTATTATTTGTGGATGCGCCGCTAAAACAACGCGCGTAGATCAATCGCGTAACCTGGTCGAAGTATACGACCAACGAGAAAATCTCGAAGGTTACAGCAGCGAGCAAATACTTAAAAGATTCGGCCGTCCTCAATCAAGGGAAAAAACCTTCGTGCATAAAACACCTCTGATCCACTGGTATTATAAAAACCTCTACGCTAATATGAAAATCACTTTTGTAAACGGCATTGTCTACGAAGTGGAATACTATTGATTAAGCCTTAAGAAAACCTGCCTGTCGTCTTGCGAACCCCCTAGAAATTAATTGTAAAAATAGAAAGAACCCCTATAATATAGTTCTTTATAGCGAGCGCAAATAAAGTCGTTATTTAATTGTTATTCCTGGTTATTTGGTTGTTATTCATAATTATCTATAGTTATCTCTTTTCGGCAAAGATGCGTTGTTAATTGCAGAAAATACTAACGCCTAACCATTAGCAACCGATAGCAACTATTAGTAACGTGTTAATAAATCCAATCATTGACTATGTCCCAAAAACCTAACCTTACCGTAGAACCCGTAGGCAGAAAGTTAACCCTGCTAACCATCCCGATGCTTTTCGGCATGTTCTCAATGGTTACCTTTAATATTGTAGATACGTTCTTCGTGGGCCGATTAGGAACCAAAGAACTGGCTGCTATGGGCTTTACCTTTCCTGTGGTATTTTTAATCGGGGTTATTGCCTTAGGCCTAGGGACTGCTACTTCTTCGGTAATCTCACGAGCCATAGGTCAAGGCGACCATAAAGAAGTAAAAAGGCTTACTACTGACAGTCTCAGCCTGGCCTGCCTCATAGTTTTTTTATGCGCTCTTGCGGGATTAGCCACCATGACGCCTGTCTTTAAACTACTGGGTGCTAGCTCTGAAATAATCCCTTTAATAAAAAATTACATGACCATCTGGTATGTAGGGGTGGTCTTTCTCATTGTGCCCATGGTCGGCAACAACGCCATAAGAGCCTCGGGAGATACGCTTTCCCCGGGAATTATTATGACCCTGGCTTCAGTTATAAACGCCGTATTGGATCCGCTGCTTATTTTCGGGCTGGCTGGCTTCCCCCGGCTGGAGCTCAAAGGAGCGGCTCTGGCTACGGTCATTGCCCGGGCTATGACTCTGGTGATCTCTTTGCTCATATTAAGCCGTAAGAAAAAAATGCTTGATTTTTGCTTGCCCCCAATACAAACCCTTTTGGATTCCTGGAAAAAAATTCTTTATATCGGCATGCCCACGGCTTTATCCAATATTCTTTTTCCTTTAGCAATGGGAGCGATAACAAGGCTGGTATCCCAATTCGGACCAGCGGCGGTGGCTGCGGTCGGCGCAGCCATACGCATTGAAACTTTTACCCTGATGATAATAATGGCTCTCTCAAGCGCGGTTATTCCTTTTGTGGGACAAAATTGGGGAGCTAAAGAGTTCGAACGGGTAAAACTGGCCCAACAATACACCAGTCGTTTCTCCTTATGGTGGGGGATAATAAGCGTGTTAATCTTTATTATAGCCGCGGTTCCTATCGGCCGCCTTTTCAGCAAAGACGCCGAAGTAATAAGTTATATAATCCGCTACCTCTGGATTGTACCCCTTGGGCACGGCCTAAGAGGCATCGCTATGCTTACGGGATCGGTCTTTAACGCCATAAATAAGCCTCTGCACTCGGCGCTTCTTAATCTGGTGCGGACCTTTATCTTATATGTTCCTTTTGCCTACCTTGGAGCCCACCTCCTGGGGCTTAACGGCATCTTCATAGGAATTACCCTGGCAAATATAATTACCGGGGCAGTTGCCTTTCTTTGGATTAATAGGACTCTCGAGTCTAACGTAAAGCTATATGCGTAATCTATACATATTATTACTCATCCTGCTTACCCTGCCGATTAACCGCCTCTATGGGCAAAATTTTAGCTATTTGGAGAAAACAGACCAAGATTCAGTTTATATAAACTGGCGGATAGAGGAAAAACCCAACTTTATCGTGCTTATTTCCACCAGAACCAACGGCGAAAAACAAATTATAAAACACGATAAAAATCTATCTGTCTTGGAATGGCTTTTTATAAACCCCAATACGAATACCGACATCAGGGCAAAAAGACAAAACAATATTATTCTAATTAAAGGACTGCATAAAGGCTTAAAAGTAGAGCGGAAGATAAAAATTGATAATCACTCCTGGTATCAAAAAGTATCGTTTTCACTGACCTCTTTTATAAATTCGGCTGAATCTTCGCTAATATTCTGGTCTTTACGCACCGACGTACTTAAGCCTTTCAAGCTAAAAGCTCTAAAACAACAGACAGAAAACCTCAATCTGGAAGGCAAAGAAACTAAAGCCCGAAGAGTTAAAGTAACTCTTAGCGGCCTGCGCTCAATGTTCTGGCATAGCGATTACTGGTTTAGAGAGAAAGACAACCTTTTCATAAAATACAAAGGGATTGAAGGCCCTCCGGGAACTCCGCCCACCGTAATAACCCTCCAAAACAGCCAATGATATTTTAAAATACCGATAATCGTAAATCGGTAGCACAGCTGGAAACGTTTATCGTTGAAAGTAAGAAGAAATTAATACGGTGCACATAAGACCTAAGACGATTCAAGCTACGTAACCGAACGACAAAGGATAGATTATTAAACTTAAAAAGTTAATTGATAATTTTCCAACGGACAGCAAAGCTAACTGCCTGAAGCCTATTGACTCATTAAAGAATGTTACCGAAGGGGGCCGTGGTAAGAATTCCGACGGCCAAAGTGAAGATTGAATATTGCCTGAAG
>JAFGCB010000022.1 GCA_016932855.1 Candidatus Omnitrophota bacterium
CTTTCAATAAACAGACAATTTATGGAGTCCCGACAGAACCGACATAAATCGCAGTTTCCAGACTAATTCAGAAACGCCTGCACATCAACCCCGCGCCTTTGTCTTATTCCTACAGAATGGTTCAAAGGTGCTTGGTTGATTCGACCAGCGAACTTATGTTCGTCGACCTAGTCTCCTCCATAAGTTCGGGTCTCATTAAAATTATATCAAAAATGCTTTATAACTCAATGATTATTATCAAATTAAGGCTCTTACAGCTTCAAGGACCTCGTCTACTTTAATGTCTCTTAAACATTTCTTGTCATAAGGACAAAGCGGGAGTTTAAACTTCTTATAGCAGGGCCGGCAAGGCAAATCCTTTTTAAGGACTGCATATTTACCGCTATCATGAGGATAAAGGCCGTAGACCTTATCATCCACCGGGCCGAATAAAGCCACTATTTTTTTTGAAAAAGCGTTTGCAAACCTTAAAGGCCCGGTATCATTACCTATAAAAAGAGAACATTTCTCTACCAAGGCAACAATCTTCTCCAAAGGATAATCGGTAAATTCAAAACAGCTCTGAGGCCTTTGGGAAAGATTTATAATATTGAAAGTTTCTTTTTTTTCTCCGGGACCGGCAAATATAAATATTTTGGCCCCCAGCTCATCGACAAGCCTTTTTACTAACGCGGAAAAGTTAGCTTCTGGCCAGCGCTTTATATAAGCGTCTTTGCCAAAAGCCTGGCCTCCGCACGGCGCAACTCCTATGATTAAAACACCTCTAAGTCCTTTGGAATCAATGAATTTATCTGCCCAGGTCTTGCATTCAGGATCAACCGTAATCTCGAGCTTGCGCTCTTGAGGCTCGATATCTAAAAGCCTAAGCAAATCCAGATAATATTCGGCCACGTGCTTATCCTCATAGCCGCTTATCGGTATCTTCTTTGTCAAAAATCTTCCTCTTTTTTTATAGTTTAAGCCGAACCTTTTTTTAATACCCGCAAGCCAGGCAAAAAATCCGAACTGGGAATTAAGCGATAAATCCAAGCAAATATCTATTTCTTCCTTCCTGATTTGAGAAATAAACTCCCTAAATGCTCTAAACCATAACAATTTGGATTTCTTTTTTATGCCCTCAAATTCATCCCGTTCATATATAAAGGTTTTATGGATTAAAAGATGGCTGGAAAGTATGGAATCGGCCCTTCTGTTGCAGAGATAAAATATTTTAGACTCGGGGAAATTATCGCGCAGGTTACGTATAAGAGCCGTGGAAAACAGAACGTCTCCTATCCCGAAAGGATTTATGATAAGAAAACTTGGAGATTTATTTCGCACGTTTTTTACTCTTGGAAAATTTCCTTATCTTTCCCTGAAGAAGCTCGTCAACCTTATCAATAAGATCATTCCTCTGCTGGTTGGCAAAATCTATTTTCCTCTTGACTTTCCCGATTTCTGATAAAGGTGCGTCTTTTCGAGCCTCATCTTCGAGTCTCCAAAGCTGCATATTCTTTCGGGTAAGATTATCGATGGCCCGGGCAAGCGTGGTAACTTCTCCTATTCTGCCTACCAGGCTAGGCTTATTGTATAACTTAAGCTTCTGGTCTCTTAAAGTGGCTTTACCTTGAATTGCCAGAAGAATAAAGCTTTCTATTTCTTCTAAAAGCATGTTCTTTTGATATTTAAGAATCTTAAGCTTGCTGAGAATATCTTTTTTAGCTAATTTTGATTTCGTAGATACCGCCATCTTCTCCAGGTAAAAATAGCGTATTGACTTTATGCTCAACTTATCAATTAAACTTCCTAACGTCTCCGCCATAACCCCTCCGGACTCAAGACTAAAGACAAAAAATTATTTTGGTCTTGGGTCTTAAATCTTTGATCTATTGTCTAATTCAATAGCTATCAAACCTTCTGATATCGTCCTCGCCAAGATACTTTCCTATTTGAACCTCTATTATCTTAAGAGTGTTGTTAGCCGGGTTATACACCTTATGCAGCTTGCCCTTAGGGACAAACACGCTTTCATTCTTATTAACGCCTGTCTTCTTCTTGCCTAAAATAATCTGGGCCTTACCCTCTACGACATTCCAGTGCTCGCTTCTGAATCTATGTCTTTGCAAGGAAATGTATTTCTTAGGATACACTCCGATTTCCTTAACTTTATATCCTTTCTCTTCATGAAGAATGGTATAGTAACCCCACGGCCTGTAAACCGTGAGACTGTCTTTTATTGCCGGCTCCTTCTTTTTATTTAAAATCTCAACCAGTTCCTTGACTCTGTCCGAAAGACCTTTCTTTACCACTAGAAGAGAATCGGGGCTGTCAACAATAACCAAGTCCCTTAAGCCCACCAGAGAAACAAGACGTGACTTTGAATAAACAAAACAGTCTTTGCTGTCCAGAGACTCGACTTTTCCTATCTTTAAATCGGGATATAAACTCAAGAAACTATCCCAACTGCCCAAATCCGACCAAGTAAGATCAAACTTAATATAACTTGCCGTTTTGGTTTTCTGCATTATAGCGTAGTCGATCGAGTCCTTGGGGACTCTAGTAAAGCTTTCTCTCAAGCTATCAAGATCAAATTTATAAAACTTATAAATCTGCGGTTTGAACTTACTAAGCTCTTTCAAGAAGACATTTTTACTGAAACAAAAAATCCCTGAATTCCAGAAGGCCCCCCTGGCAAGCAAACTCTTAGCTTTTTTAAGACTAGGCTTTTCAACAAATTTAGCGACTGAGTTGTCCTTGCCGGCAAGAATATAGCCGTAGCCTTCCTTGGGATATTTGCAGGGCACGCCGAAAACAACAACTCTTCCTGCCTTAGCAAGTCTTTCGGCCTTCTTCAAATATTTCCTAAATTTTACTACAGGTTCAATTATGTGGTCCGAAGGAAAAACATAAAAAATAGGATTATAATTTACCCCTCTCTGCTGTTCAAGATACTTAATCGAAAATAATATCGAGGGTGCCGTATTTTTGGGAGCCGGTTCAAAAATAAGGTTTTGTTTAAGAGCCCTGCGGGATCTTTTAGGAACAGATTTAAGAAAATCAATCTGGTTAAAAATGGTAAACTTATATTTTTCGGAAGAAACGATATAGATATCGCCTGATTTAAAACAGGAAAGCATACGCCTTAAGGTAAGCTGGAATAAGGACTTTCCCTCTTTAAACTCGACAAACTGCTTAGGATAGTTCTCCCGGGATAAAGGCCAAAGCCGGGTGCCCTTACCGCCGGCAAGAATCAAAGCAATTTTTTTCATTTAATTGTGTTTTTTAAGTTTTTATACTTAAGCCGGAATCGCTCTTTAAGTAGCTTTTAAGCCTGTCTTCAATTTCTTTTAACCCCGAAATACAAAAGAATCCGCTATTATAAAGACTCTCTTTATTATACCTTAGAGGATTACCCTGCAAATCAAAAACTTTACCTCCGGCATTTTCTGCAATGCACTGGCCGGCGGCTGTATCCCATTCCATAGTCCTGGAAAATCTTAAATAAACATCAGCTTTTCCTTCGGCAACATAACAAAACTTCAAGGAGCTGCCGGCGCAGACTTGTTCTATCTTGCCCAATGAAGCAATGGCCCCTTCTTCCTTACGGCTGGCATGCGAGCGGCTTCGCACTAAGGTAATCGCTTGCCTGAAATCTTTATTCGCGAAAATAGGCTCGGTGCTTCTAAGGTCTTTTTTAAAAGAGCCTTTCTCTTTCTGGCCGAAATAGATCACTTTAAGCGCCGGTATAGATACTACTCCCAGGAAAGGAGTATTCCTATAAATCAAGGCTACGTTTACGGTAAATTCCCCGTTGCGCTTGATAAACTCCTTAGTCCCGTCTAAAGGGTCAACCAGCCAAAAACAATCCCAGGATTCACGAGTCTTAAAACCAGCCTGCTCACTTTCTTCGGAGATTATCGGAATATCCGGGTAATGCTTTTTAAGACCTTTTATTATTATATCCTGGGAAACCTTATCGGCTAAAGTAAGGGGGGTATTATCTTTCTTTGTTTCGACCTTAAAGCTCGCCTGATTGTAAATCTTAAGAACTTCCTCTGAAGCTGAATGAACAATATCAACAATCTTTTCTATCTGTAAATCCTCTATCATCTCTGCTCTAAAAAACTGAGTTTGAGAAAATTTAAAGGCGACTACAGCGCATCGAGGATCTAGAATCGAGAATCTAGCCTACCTGCCGGCAGGCGGGGATCCGGAATCTATTCCCATGGCTTTCAAAACTTGAGATTTAAAATCAAGAAGGCTCAAGGCGTCGCTCTGTATTTTCTTTCTATCCCGGGGGTCGTATTTAACAAAGACCCCTTCCCAATCATGCATAGCGTCATCGGGACCGGTATCGTTCTTGTTTAAAAAAAGACTGTTGTGCCCTACGGTGCCGGCACTGCGATAAGCCAGATCGTCAAAATAAGCCATAAGATCGCAGGTATCGCCGTTTAAAGTCTTATAAAGCTGCTCGGGTTTATATACTTTTGTATCCCACTTATTTCCGAACTGATCGACCTCCTCCTGCAATTGGCTGATAATTTTGTCTCGCAGCTGTTCGTATTCATCATCTTCTACTATACCCTCATCCTCGCGGCCTTTGCGGTTTATGAATATCCTTCCGTAATAACCGCCCCAGCCCCAAACCTTTGTCTTCTTCCAATTAATATCCAGCTTATCAAACTGCTCTATTCTTTCAGGATATTTATTAAGAACAAGGTAACCTTTCTTGATAAGCCATTCGTTTATGCAAAAAGAACCTTTCATCGCTTTTGCTCCGTGGTCAGAGACAACAAAAACAGTAGTGTCCTTATCAAGACAGGACAAAATCCTGCCCACTTTTTCATCAATAAGTTTGTAATAATTAAGAATCGTGTCCTTGTGTTTATGGCTGGGCTCATACAAGCGGTGAGTCCGGTCGTAATATTTCCAAAAAGCATGCTGTATTCTGTCAACACCGATTTCGACAAACATAAAGAAATCCCACTTTTTATTCTTAAGTAAATACTCGATTACCTTAAACCGCTTATTGGTCATCTCCCAGGCATTGTTTAAAAGCTGATCTCTGTCTTCGGTCCTGAAGACAACATCAAAAAGATATTCGCCGACCAATTTCTCTATCTCGGACTTAAGCTCTTTCGGGTAGGTAAAATCGCGCTGTGCGTCCGGGCAGATAAACCCCGATATCATACAGCCGTCTATGGGGTAAACAGGATAAGTGGGCGGAATACCCACCAGTATGCTCTTTTTCTTATGCCTTGCTAAAACATCCCAGATTTTTTCAATCCGGGAAAATTTTAGTGAAGTAGATATATCGAATTGAGTATAGGAATTACCTACCCGGGTCCTGAAGCCGTAAACCCCGATTTGACCGGCGTCGTTTCCTGAACACATACTCATCCAGGCCGGGATTGTTATCGGCGGATGTATGGAACGCATCCTGCAGGATAAACCGTTATCAATTAACATGCCGAGGTTAGGAAGGTATTCCTTGAATTCTTCAAAAAGAAGCTTGGGCGGGGCGCAATCAAGTCCAATAACAAAAACTTTTTTCTTAGGCTTTAAAAACATCTTATTCTGATTCCATTAAATAAATCCCAAATTCAAATACTACCAATACTACCAAACAAATCCTAAAATCCAAATCCCAATATTTGGATTTGGGATTTGGGATTTTATTCAACATTATTCAATATATCCCATACTCTTAAGCTGCTCTTTTACTTTATCAAGGTCTTCAGGCTCAAGCTCTTTTTTTACTGCAAGCACTTCCAAAGGATGCTTAGCTTTTCCCCAGGCAATCTTGTCCCATATCCTCTCGTGCAGGTAATAAAAGAGAAGTTTAGCAATAATATCTAAAAGGCCGACCTCGATCATAAGAACAAATTTACGGGTAAGAATAAAAACAATGCCCATGGTAGTAAAAGTAGCAACTACTCTCCAAAAAATTGCCTTAACCACGCTTCTTCTATGAGAATCTATCATGCCAAAACCTCTTTACTTGCACTATTCAAAAGACGCGCCGATAGCTTAAGTCGTACGGTAGTCATGCGGTTGTCATACGGTTGTTGTGCAAAGTCATACAATTGTTTGACTAACGTATGACGCCTAAGGCATATGCCTATTGTATGACAATGAATCATAGATAGCCTAAAGACTTAAGCCTCTGCTTTATCTTTTCTTCTTCCTCGGACGAAACTTCTATGTCTTTCTTCTCTAAGTAATGAAGCTTGACCAGGACATCAAGCACAACCCTGGCGCACTCCTCAGGAGTAGTCTTGTCTGTTTCCACCATTACCTCGGGATTTTCCGGCTCTTCGTAAGGATCATCGATTCCGGTATAATTTTTAATCTCACCGGCCAAGGCTTTTTTATAATTTCCTTTCGGATCTCTTTTTATACATTCATCCAGGGAACACTTGGTATATACTTCCACAAAATTACCTATGCGCTTTCTGTTAAAATCCCGTATTTCTCTATACGGAGATATGCATACGGCAATCGCAATAACGCCGTTGCGGGTAAGCAAATCACAGACAAAACCCACTCTTTTTATATTCTCATCGCGGCCTTCTTTGCTAAATCCCAGGCCCTTGCTTAAATTAGTGCGGATTACGTCTCCGTCAAGAATCTCAACCTTGTAGCCTGCCTTTTTAAGTTCCTTATATACTATCTGGGCGATAGTGCTTTTGCCCGAACCGGACAATCCGGTAAACCAAATCGTAACGCCTTTCATTATTCCTCCTTGTATTAATACGAATTATACCTACGAATTTACGAATCTCTACGAATATACGAATTCTCGGTAAGCGCAAAGGTTAAGGCAGGGTAATGCCTTAAGTTATGAGGTTATATAGTGGGTGTATATTTTTGAGTTATAATTTTACCCCACTGCCAAACTCACAACCTGAGCTTAACCCCACTACCTAGTCCTAAAAGTTAGTTATCAAAGTAACTATTCGTATATTCGTAAAATATTCGTAATGTAGATTCGCAAAGATTCGTAATTTACAAATATATTTAGTCGACGAAGGGATTATCAAAAGTAAGTATAATCTTGGATACCTCAGGCCGCATCATCTGTTCCGAAGGCACCTTGCCGTCTATGAGATCCTGGCGTATCTTGGTGCCGCTGAAATTTATCCGGGAATTTTCATCGTGAGGGCAGGTCTTATCATTAGCGATTCCGGCGCACCTCTTGCAGTAGAAAAATGATTTAAAAAATATAGGAAAAATCCCCAAATCAGGAAATTTATCAAAAATCTCATGGGCTGCAAAAGGATCATAGAAACTTCCCACTCCGGCGTGATCTCTTCCTACGATAAAATGAGTGCAACCGAAGTTCTTTCTCATTATAGCGTGATGAATTGCCTCTTTGGGTCCGGCATAACGCATCTCGGTATGAAGCACGGCCATAACCGCTCTTTCTCTTAAGTAATAATGTTTTATTAATTCATCATAGGCGGCTAAAATCGCTTCATCCTTAAAATCGCCCTTCTTCTTTCTTCCTATAACCGGGTTAATAAACAAACCATCGACAAAACTAAGGGCTGTCTTTTGAACATATTCATGGCCCAAATGCGGGACGTTTCTTGTTTGAAAGCCTACTACATCGGTCCAGCCTTTTTCCTTAAAAAGAACCCTGGTTTCTTTCGGCCGTAAAGTATATCTATAAAATTGATTCCGGGGCTCCTCAATCAGGTCAAGAGCGCCGCCTATAAGGATATCCTCCATAGAAAAGACTTTCTTAACTCCGGGGTGTTGCTGATTGTCAGTGCCGAATACGCTCTTGGAATACTCGGTCTTATCAAATTTGTATATATCCTGAATCTTCATTAAAGCAACCGGCTCATCTCCGAAAACAAGCACAACTTCGTCGCTTTTTGCTATCTTGCTTGCTTGCTGAGCTGATATGTCTAAAACAATAGGGATGGTCCAGGCAAAATCATTACTAAGGCGGGATCTGATAATTACGCTCTTATAATCCTCCTCATTCATGAACCCTTCAAGAGGGCTAAAAACACCAAGAGTAAGATTAAGAACCTCCTGGAGCTTGTCGGAATCAAGAGAAATCAGAGTAAATTTCTTATAGTCTTTTTTAAGATTTTCTTTGGAATTATCATCTAAAATACGCTCAACAATCCTTCCTCCGTGCGCTTCTCTCATAGTTTAATACTCCTTTTTAAGTTTAATACTGTTTTATTTATAATCTCGCCAGCGCAGAATTAGAATTATCCCATAAATGCTTTAAAAATCAAGCAAAATCTGCAATTATGTCAGTAAGGGTGTATAACCGCGCCCAATTATTTTATTATTGAGATTGTCATCGGGACAGGGAAAGCCTATGTCGATTGGAAATTATTTCCGGGCCCGGCCTCTTCTTCGAGGCAAGAATAAGCCGTTTTCCTTTATAAGCCGTTTAAGAAATTCTTTTGAGCCCTGCGGCGACTCCAGGTTTTCGAATAATTTATCCTGATCAAGACCGGGACTATTAAGGAATTCGCTGTATCTGCGCCGCCGCTTAGTCGATCTTAAACCAAACCCGGCAAATAAAGGATCCTGCGCTGTAATGCCGTCCTTCTTTCCGAACAGATAGAAAGAAGCGCTGCTGTACGTGTAATCGCCGGCGAAACTCACCATTTTAGCCTGGACAGGCTTTCTCTCAATGTAGCGTCCGCAGGACATAAGATAAGTCTGTTTATAGAGGGCTTGAGATTTAAATCTGCACTGCCAAAGATGCCCGAAAGTTCTATATTTCTTATGATAATAAAAAGCATAAGCTCTGGCCAGGCCGGCCATAAGTGATGGGATTTTCTCGGGCTCATCGATCTCTAAAAGCAGATGATAATGAGTAGGCATAATAACCCAGTGATATATATTAACAGTATGCTTAGTGGCGTAGCGGCTAAGCAAACTTATGAAATATTGATAGTCTTGGGGTGCGCGAAACAGAGCTCCCAGACCGTTACCGCGATTAAAGATGTGATACAAAAGCGTTGAGCCGAGTTGATGCCTTCTTGAAAGATACGGCATTATCAACTTTCCTCTCTATCCTCTGCTTTAACTTAGGGGAATTAATAAAACAAAGTAGTTTTTTCTCCTCTGCTTGCTATATTCCAAAGAATATTTCCGAAACCGGAATAATTATCGCATATTATTCCGCTTTTGTCAACTATTTGTTCCATTATTTATAAAAAAATTTGTTAAATTAGCATAAAACTAAGATAAATAAGGAGTTATGAATGCAAAAAAGTTGCAATTATATTAACTTATGTTCCATTTACGGAAAAAATCCTTGACTTGCTCCTTAACCTGTGGTAAATTCTACCTGAACCTTCAAAGAGATAAAAATGGAACTAGGCAAAAAAATCCGCCAGCTTCGGAAAGAAAAAAACATGACTCTCGATGACTTGTCAAAGTTAAGCGGCTTAGGCAAAGCTACCTTAAGCCGGATTGAAAACAATATTCATTCCGGGACTTTAAAAACCCACATGAAAATCTGCGAAGCTTTAGGCATAAGCCTTAAAGACTTCTATTCTGATATTGAAGACGAAAAAGAAGAAATTTCTGCGATCAATCCAAGCTCTCCGGAAGCCGAAATTTTTTCCTACGACGAGAAGGCAACCTCGGTAATCTTAACCCAGGGCGTGTCCAAAAAGAATATGCTTCCCCAGCTGATAGTGGTAGAGCCCGGCGGAAAGACCAGCCTTGAAGAAAACCCCCGGGGAACAGAAAAGTTTATTTTCTGCCTGGAAGGAACTATTGAAGTAGTAATCGCTGAAAAAAAATATGCCTTGAGAAAAGACGGAACGCTTTATTTTAAGTCCTCTTTCAGCCATTACTTTACAAACGAAAGCAGCAAAAAAGCAAAAATCCTGTCAGTCACAAGCCCCATTGCTTTATAAGGACAGTGTTTGAATCTTAGTTTAAAAAGGAGGTTGGTTTATGAAAAATAAAAAGATTCTTATTTGTGATGACGAAGAAGGCATACGGGAATCATACAGACTAATCTTGGAAGATGACTACAGCCTTATATTTGCCCAAGACGGCATAAAGGCAGTTGAGGAATTCAAAAAGCAAGCCTTTGATCTGGTGATTCTGGATATCAAAATACCCAAAAAAGACGGCTTAGAAGTCCTTAAGGAAATAAAGGCGATTAAGCCCGGATCAAATGTCCTGGTCATAACCGGCTATCAAAGCGCGAGCATTGCCGAGGAAACAATAAAACTGGGAGCGACAAACTACCTGCCTAAGCCTTTTGAAAAAAATCAACTCCGAAAAGCCATCCAAACAATAATATAAATAGCCTCTTATATCAGCAAACTAAAGAAATTTTGAAAATTGGAACCTTAGCTTTCGGAAGGTATTTTTGAGATTATCTGAAGAAAAGCTTCAACGACTTTCGGGTCGAATTGCCTGCCGGAATTATTCTTAATCTCCTCAACTGCCTGCTCTTTCTTTAAGGGTTTTCTGTAAGGCCGGCCGGAAGTCATCGCATCATAGGTATCAGCTACTAATATTACCCTGGCGCCTATATCTATCTCTTCGCCTCTTAATCCGTCAGGATAACCTTGACCGTCCCAACGCTCATGATCCTGTCTTATAAGCACCGCGACGTCACTTAAAAAAGTCAAAGGTTTTATTATTTCTGCCCCCAAAATAGGGTGCTTTTTAATCTCCTGCCATTCCTCTTCAGTAAGCTTACTGGGCTTAAGCAATATGGTCTCTTTTATCCCGATCTTTCCTAAATCATGGAGCTTGCAGGCCTTGCGTATTGCGGCTATCTTCTTCCGGGATAACTTCAATTCCCTGGCAATAGATTCGGCAATAACAGCCACTTTCAGGGAATGATCTTCTGTATAATGATCTTTAGCGTCAATAGCCCTTATTAGGGCGTTTATGACGTCAACGTAGTATTGCTGCAAAGTCAGGTTTTTCTCATAAAGTTCTTCGTATTTCTGCAGTATTATGTCATTTTCCCGCATCATCTCATAAATAGTCTGCTCGAGAACTTTCGGCTTTGTAAAAAGCTCGTAAATAATCCCTTTGGAAAACATCTTTAAGGCTGACCAGAAAATATGATAAGTACAATACTTTGCTCCATAAACAGTGCCTCCCAGCTCGAAAGTCTCGTCGGACTTTAATCGGCCAATGATTTTTTCCTGGGAAATCTGGGATTTTTCTTCATCCTTAACATACTCATAGACACGGCCGCTTTTATCGACCCTGTAAAGCTTGCCCTTGATTTTACCCTTCTTGTCAATAGGCACGCTGCAAGTCTCTTCCCGGATCTTTGCCGGGCCAACGCCCCAGATTCTCGGCAGAGCCGCAAGAGTTCCCCTTGTATAATTGCAGTCATCGGCATTTATTTTATAAGATGATTTTGAGTAGTACCTTACGACCGCTCCGCCCGGCCCGTATTTAACAACTTGGATCTCTTCGCTTTTATTGAAGTATTTGTTTAAAGCCGGGGCCTGCTTAATAATAAAATGCGGATCCTTCATCAGGCGCACAATATAGTCGATAAACCCCAGACTATGAAGTTCCTCGGACGCTAAGCCTATATCATAAAGGATTTGATCGTTTGCGAACATTTCTTTAACCTTAGAAAAGATCTGGCTTTGGACTTCATGCGATATCCAATTGTTCGTATCGGTAAGGTATTTTTCGTCAAAAGCAACGTCTTTAATAAGCTCTTCTACGCTTTTGCCGTGTTTTTTAACGAAAAGGATAACGGTATTAATCGTACGGCAGTTTATTTCGCGTTTCTCATTATTAAAATTAAGCGCTTCATCCATAACTAAATTATTTTTCAGCCATTCTTTAAGCTATCATACAAAGCTATTATTATTTTAGCCGGGCTTAAACCCGCCCTTAAAATTGAAGACTTGCCTTAAGTTATTCTGGATAAACTCCGAGGAATAGGAGCTTGGCGGGTCTTTGTTTTATCTAGTCCGGTAAGGCTATTTATTCCGCTTAAAAGCCGCTTTGAATGAAGAGTTGAATTTAGGAAAATTATCGCCTAAGTAGCCGGGCGGTTCTTTCTTTCTTCCCTCCATTAAAGCGAGGATAAATCCGCACATAGATAAAGGAGCAAGTTTAAGTAAAAGTGTAGCTAATTGGGCTTTTTCCATATCCTTATAGGGTAACATATATATTTTGCGACTTTCAATAAGATGCGGTCTTCCCAGGAAAATGTTTACAAAACAAAAAAACTTAATAAATTAAGGACTTTTTTAAGATAGCCTTGGCGAAAATTAATTTAAAAAGGATAAAAAAACTCTTTTTTTGCCTCTATGGCTTGAAGAAAATAAAATTATGTGGTAAAATATGCAACAATTCAGAAGGAAAAATGAATAGCAAAATTCTTATAGTAGACGATGAACCTAATTTTGTATTGGTGACAAAAAAGTTGCTGGAGGCCAGCGGCTATAAGGTGATCGAAGCTTATAGCGCCAATGAAGGCCTAGAAAAGGCCCTGGAAGAAGAGCCGGATCTGATACTGCTCGATATCATCATGCCCTACAAAGACGGATTTAAGATGCTGGCTGAATTAAAAAAAGATGAACTTACCAGACACATACCGGTAATATTCCTTACCGCAAAAAGCGAAACTAATTTTCTATTTGAGGGCAAACGCTTCGGGGTAACCGACTATATAATAAAACCTATAGTGGCAGAAAAGTTACTCAAGTACGTAAGGAAATATCTTATATTAAGCGGTAAATAGAAGTCCTGCCTAAACTACTCTACTCTATACCTTGACAGCCTTTCTTGCCTTAAAAAGATTTTGAAAACGTAAATAACCTTTCCTAAATAAAAGGGCCTGCTAACCCACCCAAAAGGTGAGTAGCAGGCGAGTAACGGCAAAGAAGACAATGCAAGTTCTACGAAGCCCTGCCTGCCTTTATCTGGCGGATGGCGAAGCAGACCTCTTCTCTTCTATAATCTTTTCAGCTATCTCAAAAGGGACTTCAACATATTTCTCAAAATGCATAGTATATAATGCCCGGCCGCTGCTTAAAGAACGTAAATCTGTAGCGTAACCGAACATTTCAGCTAAAGGAACTTCAGCCTGGACAATCTGCTGGTTTACCCTAGCCTCAAGACCTTGAACTTTACCCCGCCTGCTGCAAATATTACCTACGATTGCACCCACGTGCTCTTCAGGCGTAACTACCTCCAAAGACATATAGGGTTCAAGAAGCACCGGAACCGCTTTCCTGAAAGCCTGTCTAAAACATTCACTGGCGGCAACCCTAAAGGCCATTTCTGAGGAATCAACTTCGTGATAAGAGCCATCAATGAGATCGACCTTTACATCAACCACAGGAAATCCAGCCAAAACCCCTTTTTGCATAGCTGAAATTACGCCCTTTTCAATCGCGGGAATATATTCTCTGGGAATAGATCCACCGGTAATGCTGTTTTTAAACTCGAAACCCTCGGAAGGTCCGGTCGGGCTTATCTCCAGCACAACATGGCCGTACTGGCCGCGGCCGCCGGTCTGCTTTACGTGCTTATAGTTGGCTTGGGCATGATTGAGTATTGTTTCTTTATAAGCTACTTTTGGCCTGCCTACCACCGCCTCAACATTGAATTCGTGTTTAAGCCTGTCAACGATAATCTCAAGATGCAATTCTCCCATTCCCGAAAGAATCGTCTCCTCGGTCTCGTCGTCAAAATTAACATAAAAGGTAGGATCTTCCTCGGAAAGCCTGTTCAAACCCTTGGAAAGTTTGTCCTGTTCCTGCCGGCTTTCGGGTTTTATGCTAATTGACATTACCGGCGCAGGAAACTCTATAGCCTCCAGGATTACGGGATTATCAAGGTCACATAAGGTATCCCCCGTAGTGGTATGGTCAAATCCTATTGCTGCGGCTATATCGCCGGCGTAGATCTCGGTTCTACTTTCGCGTTCGTTTGCGTGCATCTGAAGAATCCTGCCCACTCTTTCCTTACGGTCCTTGGTTGCGTTCAAAACATAGGAGCCGGCTTCAAGCTTTCCTGAATAAACCCTGAAATAGACAAGTTTTCCCATATGAAGATCTGTCTGAACTTTAAAAGCGAGCGCTGAAAACGGCTCATTGTCGCTGGCCTTACGCTCGATGACCTTAGACGAATCGTCGGGATCTATCCCGCTTATCGAAGGAAGATCCAAAGGAGAAGGAAGATACAGGGTTATCGCGTCAAGCAACCTCTGGACGCCCTTATTTCGAAATGCCGAACCGCAGAGAGCAGGAACGATCTTATTGGCGATGGTTCCTTTACGTATAGCGACTATAAGCTCTTGAGGGTTTATTTTCTCCTCTGACTCAAGATACTTCTCCATAAGACTGTCTTCCAGCTCAACAGCCTTCTCAACCATAATATGATGATATTCTTTGGCTATATCAATATAGTCCCGGGGGATATCTTCTGTATGAAAATTCTTACCCAGAGAATCGCTGTCGTAAATATAAGCCTTCATTTCCATAAGGTCAATAATACCGCGAAAATTATCCTCTTTTCCTATGGGTATCTGAAGGGGGATAACATTTGCGCCTAAATCTGCTTCGATATTTTTTAAAACCGCAAAAAAATCAGCTCCCACCCGGTCCATCTTATTGACAAAAGCTATCTTGGGAACGCTGTATTTCTCCGACTGGCGCCAGACAGCCTCTGATTGCGGCTCAACTCCTCCTACGGCGCAGAAAATAGCTACCGCTCCGTCAAGAACCCTAAGGCTTCTCTCGACCTCAACGGTAAAATCCACATGACCGGGAGTGTCGATTATGTTTATCCGGTGATCTTTCCAATGACAGGTTGTGGCTGCCGAAGTAATAGTAATACCCCGCTCCCTTTCCTGCTTCATCCAGTCCATCTGGGCCTGGCCGTCATGAACTTCCCCTATTTTATGTGACTTGCCGGTATAGAAAAGAATCCGCTCGGTAAGCGTAGTCTTTCCGGCGTCAATATGGGCCATAATCCCTATATTTCTTAAGTTTTTAAGATTAGTAATCCTGGTCATCCTGCCACCGCAATCCTGTTATTTAAAACATAAAGCCTGCCTTTACAGGGGCAAACGAAGGCCTTATTATAATAAATATAATAAATAAATCAAGCTTTTTTTGATGAAATTTAGGTTAAATCCTTTTAGAGGATCAGGAAGGCTAAAACAAACGATCTAAAACAACTTTTTTACGAACGCTTTGAGTTTCTCCTCATTCACGCCCTCGTAAAGCTTATTATCCACGCTAGCAAAGCCGCCCTCATAGAACCTAACTAAGACAATGGATCCTTCCATGGTATGAACGCGCAGAGAGGCAAAAATAGCCCCTTTTGCCGGGGTGTCAATAGATTTACAGTTATCTAAGCAGGAGCTTATTTGTTTATATTGCGATATGCTTAATTCCCGGGAGCTTCGGGAAGAAGACCACAAACCCCTGTTTAGATAGGCAGTCTCAATAATAAGGCTTTCAGGCAGGGGGCTTTCCTTGGGAGAAAGCAAAGTCACTTCAAGAACAACCCCGATTAAAAGTAATCCTGCCATGGGAATAAGTATCCTGGGATTTCTTAAAACAGATTTTATAAGACCTAACAGACCGAACATGCTTATCTTTTATTTTAACTTCAGTGCTATACTTTCCCCAGGGCAGCAATATAGATAACAAACTGCTTCCGGCCATCAAGCCTAAGAAGTTCATTCATGGCGTCATCGGGAAAGGCAGCTACAGCGCATACCCCGCAGCTAAGAGACTCCCCGGCTAAATACAGATTCTGGCAGACATGCCAGCGTCTAAATAAAGGTATCTGTAACCTCTTTAGCTGTAACGCCAGCACATCCTTTCTGCAACAGCGACCCAGATAAAAGTTACGGCGCTTTGAGCTATCATGGCTTGGTCCAGACAAGCTCCGGTAACTTTTGCAGCTATCCCGGAATCGAGGTTAATATCGATAAGTTTGTGCTTTAATGCCAAAAAACGATATAATCCGGGTTTTAATCCTTTAACCTTATTTATCAGAAGGCATGTCTCGAAGGCATGCCGGGCTCCGGCTGAAGGAACGGTTCTAAGAACAACTTCTCCTCCGAAAACCTCTTTTACTCCCTGAGTGCACCAAAGAAGAAAGGAAAGCTCCTCTAAACTTAAAGGTTTATTTAGATAGCTGCGCCTGCTCGCTCTTTTCTCGATAGCCTGACGAAAGACACTAGCCAGAACAACAATATCCCCTGGCCTTGGCAAATCAATTAAATATTTACCCTCATCATAGCCAAGCTCAAGGGACGGTTGGGCAACTCCTTTTGCTTTAAGCTGAAGGCTCGAGATTGGAATATTTTGTCTTCTCCACAAATAATCTACCTGCCTCTTTTTTCAAGTCTCTTATGATTTCTTAAGGAATTACCACTACTTGCAATAAATTAAATAAATAGCCGGTAAAAATAATCCCTAAGGTAGTAATCCCGAAAAATAAGATTAAAATCCTTAACTTCATTGCTCTTTTTAAAATCATGGCTTCCGGAAGACTCAGGGCGGCAATTGCCATCATAAAAGAAAGAGCGGTCCCTAAAGGCACGCCTTTACGGAATAAAGCCACCGCAATAGGAACGATTGCCGCACAGCTTCCATACATAGGGACTCCTAAAATAACAGCCATAGGAACGGAAAAGATACCAGCCCTGTCGATTATTGACTGAATAGCCTCCTGGGGGATGTAATTATGTATAAAAGCTCCTGCGCCTACGCCTAAAATTATCCAAAGCCATAATTTCTTAACAATGGTCTTCGCCTCGATTATCGCCAGAGAAACGCGTATTTTAAAGTTATATTCTAATTGCATAACAGCGGATCCGGTCTTTTGTGTGATTAAATCTTTTTCCAGATATTTTTCCAACTTCATCATGCCTAAAATGAGCCCGGAGGCAACCCCGATAATAATACCGCTTAGAATATACAAAGAAGTTATTTTCCAGCCGAAAAATCCCAGCATAAGCACAACCAGATACTCGTTAATTAAAGGTGAGGTTATAAGAAAAGAAAAGGTAACGCCTAAAGGTATACCGGCTTTTAGGAAACTTAAGAATATCGGTATCGACGAACAGGAACAAAAGGGCGTTATCGATCCGAATAATGAAGCAAACACATTTCCAAAAGCTTGCTTCCGGGATAACCACTTCTTAATCTTGTGCTGAGGAAGATAAGTCCTTAAAAACCCTATAACCGATATCATGACGAAAAGCAATAAAATGATCTTCAGAGAATCATAAACAAAAAAGTTTAGGGTCGTAACAATTTTAACCTCAGGATCAAGCCCGAGCAAATTATAGAAAAACCAATCAACGCTTCCCTTTAACATGTCTACTACCCAGCTAGAAATCAGCCTCTCACTGAACTAATGCCTTAAAGGAATTTTCGGCACAGACGCCGCGCATACATAAAAAGCCTGAAAAGGCCTTAAAAAACGCTCTTTGATTTCGAATCCCGCGGCCTTAAGCATTGACTCGACGCAGCTCGGCGAAAACCCCCAGAACCAGGTTGAATATTCATTTCCCGGCTCATAAGGTTTATCTGCTGTCTTATTGTAAGGACCTAGATTCCAAAATTTTCTCTGCCCTTCGCTGAGAAAAGGATAGAAAACCGAAGTATTCTTAAGGCCTTTAATTTCGGGAACAGTGACCGTTGCCAATATAAGGGTTTTTGTGCAAATCTTTCTAAGACAGCTTAAAAAATGGAGAGGATTAGGCATATGGTATAATACTCCGGAACAAAAAACCGCTTCGCACAGACCTACTTTATCAAGTACCTCTTTATTATTTATGTCACCCTGGATGAATTCAACCTTGGAATTACGCTTATCTTTCTCGGCTTCGAATTTTTTGCTTTCCGGATAAATATCAACCGCTAAAACCTTTTTCGCCCCGCATTCTTCGGCTAAAAAAGAGAAATAACCGTCAACTCTCCACATGCAACCAATATCAACGAAAGTATTTTCCGGAGCAAAGCGCTTTACTAAATCGGACTTAATATCACCGGCCTTCTTTACTTTCCCAAATCCGGGAAATCTGCGGCTCGCTTGCCTTACGGCGAAGCGATTAATGTTTCTTAAAAAAGAAATCGTAAACCTATAAAACATGATTTTCAGCTTATAAACAACGGCTTAAACTGGGAGATATTCGAAATGAGGGTGAAGGCTAATCAACTGGTTTGGATAGGCTCTTTCTTCCATTACCAAATGTTACAGATGTATCTTTTTCCAGGCACTGTAAAAGGGAACACTTTGGACTACCCCGGATTTGACGATAAACAGAAGGTCCCCTTTTTCCTGCATTGCTAAAAGATAAAATACAGCTACCCAGACCAAAGTTATAAAAAAAGAGAATATCCCCTGCGTAATAGCGTTAAATAATATCTACTTTCGTTATTCGATGCATCTATTAATGCAGTCCAAAAGCTCTTTTACGCCTACCGGCTTAGCTATAAAGGGGTGCGGGTGCCCGGCAATTATCCCGTCTTGTATAGTTTCTTCCTGCTTTCTTACAACCGCGGTTAAGAATACAATGGGCACGCTTTTAAGTTTTTCGTCTCTCTCTATCCAATAAGCCACCTCGCCGCCGTCTACATCAGGCATTATAACATCCAGAAATATCAAATCAGGACCAAACTCCTGAGCAGTAGCTAAAGCTTGTGAGCCCTTGGTCTCGACTCTAACCTGGTATTGCCCGGTATCTTCAAGATTAAGCTTTACCATTTGAGCGAAAACTTCCTCGTCATCAATAATCAATATCTTTCTTTTAGCCACGCAGACCCCCCCTCTCTTCTATGCCTTAAAAATTAAACTTACCCTTACGCCGCCTTCTTGTCTATTATAAACTGAAATCTTGGCGTTATGACGCTCAATTATATTCATGACAACAGACAGGCCCAATCCTGTGCCGCCGAATTCACGCCGGGTAGTAAAAAAGGGATCAAAAATCTTTCCCAGCGTCTCTTCGGGGATTCCCGGACCTGTATCTTCAATATGAAAAATTACTGTTTTATCCTCATTGTCAGATTTTGAAACATAACTTGCTATAGTCAACTTTCCGCCGGCATGCATTGCCGAGGCGGCATTCATAAAAATGTTAATAAACGCCTGTTCAATCCTGTTTCTGTCCACTTTAACTAAGGGCAAGTCATTATCCAGCTGTCTTTCTATTGCGATGTGATGCCTGTCAAACTGATGCTTCATTAAAAACAAGGCCCTTTCTGCTATAGCATTTAAATTGTATTCCTCTACGTTCAATTTAGACAAGCTGGAAAAATCTAACAGCCCCTTAGCAACATTATCGGCCCTTTTAACGGAATCTTTTATATGGCCAAGCGTCATTGCAATGTTCTTGTCGTCTGTTTTAACTTTTTCCAAAAGATAATCAACGCACTGAAGAATTATCGATAAGGGATTCTTAACCTCATGAGCCACTCCGCTGGCAAGACTGCCAACAACCTCCATCTTCTCTGCCTGAATAAGCTGATCTTGGGTCTCCTTAAGCTCAGTATAGGCTTTCTGGAGGGTTTCTTCTGTTTTCTTGCGGTCAGTTATATCTCTAGCAGTACATACTATGCATATAACACTGCCGTAAATATCCTTCATTACCGACCCGCTGAAAAGAACAGGTATTTTTTTGCCGTTTTTTGCCTGGTAATATGTCTCGTAATTGCCGAGCTTACCTTCCTTAATTAGAGCCTTAAGCCTCTTTCCTTCAAAAGGCATCTTGCCATCTAAAAAAATAATAGCAAGGCCTTTACCGATAAGCTCTATTTCTCTATAGCCTAGAAGATCTACGGTGGCCGGATTAACCCTTACAATTCTTCCTTCCGGACTTACTATAATTACGCTGTCAAGCATCGATTCGATAATATTGTTAGCATAATCTTTGGCCTTTACTAATTCGTCCCTGGAAGCCTTTAAATCTTTGGTCATCTTATTAAAAGCCTTGCCCAAATCACCTATCTCATCATTAGTTTGTATTGACGTGCGGTAATCCAGATTGCCCATAGCCAATGTTTTAGTGCCTTTAACAAGCCGCTGAATAGGAGTAACGATTGCGCCTACCATAAAATAAGTAATAAAAACGGCTATAACAATGACTATCGAAGTAGCTATAAGAGCTGTTCTTTGAACCATATATATCCGCTTGTTAGCGCTAGCTATAGATATGCCGACTCTGGCTACTCCGATCTTGGAGCTTTCCGTTTTAAGAGGAAACTGTTGATCAGCTGCAAAAAACTCTAATTCATCTGCGTAAGATTCCTTGGTTTCACTAATAATTGGTACGGCAATATCATAGATTCCCACTCCTTTGGGTGAGTAATAAAACTGGACTAAGCTCGTCTTAACATCTAAGGCCTTTTTGTTAAAATCCTCGGTAAAGACAAAATGCCCTTGATTAACGCCGTCCGAAGACAAAATCCTGCCTTGCAAATCTTGAATTACACAGTAAACCACGTCTTTTTCCCTGGTTACGCCTTGAATTAACTTGGAAAGCATCTCCTCATTAGCGATAAGGACTCCGTACTCACTGTTATAGGCCAAATTGCTGGTTAAGTTAAGCCCTTGCCTTACCAGATGCGCTTTTTCACTGGTTTTTAACTTTCCGATGAAGTAAAAACTCAAAGCAGAGGCAGATAGAACTATAAGAATAGCTATGTAAATAACCCACTTAACGCGAAGACTAATTCTCATCTAACACCCTAAATCTATCTAAGTACTATTCAAAAATATATTTAGCTTTTTCTAAAGCCCCGGCCGGAAGCTCTATGCCTATAACTTGGGCTGCCTTACGATTCAAAAACAAAAGAGGATTATCCGGAAGCACAACAGGTATATTGGAAATCCTTTTACCCTTCAATATTTCAATAGCTATATTAGCCGCTTTTTTACCTTGAATCTCATAATCGCCTCTTATGCCCATTACTGCCCCGGCTTTTACGATTTGCTCAGAAAACCCCATAAGAGGAATTTTATTCCTTAAAGCAAAAAGAAGTATAAATTTAGTTGAAAAAGGATTATAGACAGTATTATCAACCGGAGCCCATAAAGCATCTATTTTTCCTTTTAGCGACTCTATGGCTGCGGGAACGTCCTTCTCTGATGAAACTGCTACTTTTATTAGTTCTATATCTATCTTTCCGGCAGCCTCCTCTGCCTGCTCGACTACTTTGCCGGTTTTTTCAGGATTATATACCGCGCCTAATCTTCTTACTCCCGGCAAAACCAAAAGTAGATTTTTAAACTGAACCTCTACGGGAACATCCAAAGCCACGCCGGTAAGATTATTTGCCGGGTAATGCGAATCTTGCACAAAACCATTTCCTACGGGGTTAAACACCACAGAAAACACTACAGGGATGTCGGTTATATTTTCCTTAGCAGCCCTGGTAGCCTCGGTGCCAAAAGTCAGTATTAAATCCGGGTTGTAGGTTTTTATATCCTGGAAAATAAAATCCGCCTCCTCTGGCTTACCCTCCAAGTCATAATAACTGAATTGAATATTGTATCCTTTGTCTTTAAAAATCGTCTTAAAGGAATCTAAAGCGGTATTATAAGGATCTAAATTGCGGCTTTTTACCACAGCAATCCGTGTAGGAGCGGAATAACCAGGGCAAGTATTGAGAATCAGAAGAA
>JAFGCB010000023.1 GCA_016932855.1 Candidatus Omnitrophota bacterium
CGGGAATACTTTGTCAAGCAAAGTTTAGAGATTGATGGAATCTATGCTGGCTAACGAAATAAACTCTAATTAGAAATAATACTATTCACCACTCAGTACTCGGTACGCAGTACTCAGTACGCGGTACGCTTTCAACACTTCGAATACCCGCAGGATGCGCAGGTAACGCAGCCTTCCTGGTAACGCATCGAGTCCCCGCAGTCAGGGCAAACGCCTACGACGTTTACCTCTTTCAAAGAAGCAAGCACTTTCTCCAGTTCACCGGATTCCGAATCTTCTTTATCTTTTTCTGCGGGTTTTACCTGGGTAATGGCGTACTGGTCATTCATCCTCTTCTCCAGGACCTGAGCTATGGCGTCGGCGCAGGAAAATATCTTCTTGCCGTGGGTCCAGGAAGGCGAAGGACACCTGATTCCTTTAAGCTGTTCGATAATAATATTTAAATCAATGCCTCCCCGCAAAGCAAGGGATATAAGCCTTCCCACTGCCTCCAACTGGGAAGCCGCGCACCCTCCGGCTTTTCCCATCTGGGTAAATACCTCGAAAAAGCCCCCTTCCTCGTCCTGGTTTAAAATAACATAGAGGTTGCCGCAGCCTGTGTTCATCTTAGTGGTAGTCCCGATTATCACTTCCGGCCGGGGCTTAGGGGTAATAAGGACTTCTTTATCCTCATTTTTCTCAAATACCGAAGGCTCCTTTTTTTCTACCTTAAGGACCTGGACCTTGCGTGAGCCGTCCCGGTAAACAGTAATCCCTTTGCAGTTAAGCTGGTAGGCAAGAAGATAAGACTCTTTTATGTCCTCGGCTGTCGCCGAATTAGGAAGATTTATCGTCTTGGATACGGCATTATCGGTATATTTCTGGAATACCGCCTGCATTTTAATATGCCAGTCTTTGGCGATATCCATAGAGGTCCTAAAGACTTTCTTTACATCCTGGGTTATCTCGCTTATATCCTGTATGGACCCGTTATTCTGGGCAATCCTCTCTAAAAGGGACTCGGAATAAAAGCCTTTTCTTTTCGCCACTTCCTCAAAGGCCGGGTCTATTTCCAGCAGCTTCTCGCCCTCCAAGACATTTCTGAAATAAACAAGGGCGAAAATCGGCTCAATACCCGAAGAGCAGGGACCGGCGATAATGCTGATTGTTCCTGTAGGGGCAATGGTGGTAAGAGTGGCATTTCTCATAAGAAGATCCTGTTTACAATATACACTCTCTCTGTATTCGGGGAACGTCCCTTTTCTTTTAGCAAGCTGGCAAGATTTATCCAGGGCTTTCTGGCGTATGAAGGACATTACTTTCTCGGCCAAATCCAAGGCTTCCTGAGAATCATAAGCAATGCCCAGATAGCCTAACATGCTGGCCCAGCCCATAACTCCCAAACCTATTTTTCTCGTCCGCAAAGTATTTATTTCTATTTCCGGCAGAGGAAATCTATTTATATCTATCACGTTATCCAGAAAATGCACCGCCAGAATAGTTGCCTTTCCTAATTTATCCCAATCAACCACAAAACTTCCGTCCGCGTCCTTCCTAATCATCTTGGATAAATTAAGAGAACCCAGATTACAGGACTCATAAGGCAAGAGAGGCTGTTCGCCGCAAGGGTTAGTGCTCTCGATTTCACCCAGGCCAGGGACAGGGTTTACGTCATTTATCTTATCGATAAAGATTACTCCCGGCTCTCCGTTGTTATAGGCGCATTCAACTATTAAATCGAAGACCTCTTTGGCGTTTAAACTTCCTCTGATCTGTTTGGTGCGGGGGTCAATAAGATCGTACTGCTGATTCCTGGAAACTTTTTCCATGAACTCATCGGTAACAGCAATGGAGATATTAAAATTACTGATCTGGCCTTCCTCGCCTTTGCACTTTATAAATTCCAGGATATCCGGATGGTCTACTCTTAAAATACCCATATTTGCGCCCCGGCGCCTTCCGCCCTGTTTGACCGCCTGAGTTGCGGCATCAAAAACCTTCATAAAGGAAACCGGTCCCGATGCGACTCCTCCGGTGGTTCTTACTACGCTATTTTTCGGGCGAAGCCTTGAAAAGGAAAAGCCGGTCCCTCCGCCGGTCTTATGGATTAAGGCACAGGCCTTTAAGGTATCGAAAATTCCTTCCATTGAATCTTCGACCGGAAGAACAAAGCAAGCCGACAGCTGACCCAGCTCTAATCCGGCGTTCATAAGCGTGGGCGAGTTGGGCATAAATTCCAAATTCGACATTAAATTATAAAAAGAAGAAGACAGTTTCTTTATCTGTTCATCATCGGCTGCGTAACTTTTTTCGGCTCCTGCTACCGCTTTGGCTACTCTTAAGAAAAGCTCCTCAGGGGTCTCGCTGATCTCTCCGGCGTTGTCTTTCCTTAAATAGCGCTTCCTTAAAACAGTCAAGGCGTTCTCTGATAACTTTAAATCCATAACACCCCCCTTGTCTTTAGATTTAGTTTAAAAAAGTCTGAAGGAAGAAACCAAAAAATCACCATAAAAAATTTTGCCGAGAATCTATGTGAATAAACTGGTAGGCGAATTTAAAAATTATGCAACTTTACAATACCGATAATATCATCCTGCTAAAACATTGTCAAGGATAAAATACACAATATGTAGTATTCTAAGAAAACATTTACCCAATACATAGGGCAAATCCCCAATGGGCCCAAATTAAAGCCGAATGCCAAATATCAAAAATAAAAAATCAAAGATTAAAAATATGGATTCCCGCCCGATACGCGATGCGCGATGCCCGGTACCCGAAAAAATGCGCTACTCAGTACGCGGTACTCGGTACGCAGTACATAACTTGTGACTTTGTGACCTAGTGACCTTGTGGCTTTGTAAAGGGTTAAGATTTGGAGGCGTAAGTGGTGGAATCTCCGATAATAAGACGCGTAGGAAGAACTTTTTTTATAACCATTGTCTGTCCTGAAATATGCTCTTGAAGGATCTTAAGAGCCTTTGTCACCATCTCGTTAATAGGCTGATGAACCGTAGTAATGGCCAGGGGGCCATGTAAGTACTGAGGGTTGTTATCAAAGCCTACCACAGAAACATCTTGAGGGACTTTTACACCCTTCTCTAAGAGATACAGTATCACCTCATAGGCCATGTCATCGGAAGCGCAGAATATAGCCGTTGGCTTCTCGTGCTGGGTGAACAAAAACTCCACGGCTTTGCGGGCCTGGGCCCTTGAAAAATTTCCTTCCTGAATAAAATAATCGGGAATAGTTACCCCTGCCTCCTCTAAAGATTTTTTAAATCCGGACAGCCTTTCCTGGGCGCACTGGGTGGTTAAATCACCGGCAACATGGACCACTTTTTTATGACCTAGTTCAAGCAGAAGCTTTGTCGCTTCCTCGGCGCCCTTTTCATTATCTATTGCCACGGAGCTTACTTTAAATTCTTCCACCTTCTTGTTTATAACAACACAGGGCAGTTCCTCCTCGATTATTCTGTTAAGCTGGTCTTGATTTCTTATAATATCGTTAAAAATGACTCCTTCCACGTAGCTACTGCTAAAATTATCTTTGCCCCAAAAGATGTGAAGAAAAAGATCTTTCTTTAAGGTCTCAAGACCTAAGCCTACATTTTTTATTATCTCCTGGGCGTAGAAAGAATGAAATATCCCCTCGTATCCGGGAATAATCAAGCCTACAACGTTAAGCTTGCCGCCGGCAAGCCTCTGGGCGAAAACATTGGGCTTGTACCCAAGTTTGCGCACGGCTTCCAGAACTCTTGTTTTATTTTTTTCTTTTACGGAAGGGCTGTCGTTGAGGACCCGTGAAACAGTAGCAATAGAAACCCCGGCGTACCGCGCTACCTCTTTTATAGTAACGGCGGAAGGTTCTGCTCTCTCTGAATTATTAGGGGTTAAGACTGACAATATCTCCTTCTCTAATTGAACCTATCATATCAAGAATATCGCAGGCAGCGATATCCTGTCGGGTTTCTATAACTTCCAAGGAAGCTAGTTTATTTCCGTCCTTTAAGACCAGGAATCTATCACCGGGTTTAATCCCGGAGGATGCTCCCAGGTCGACTATTACAAACTTTTCTTTCTCGTTAACCGCCAGGACCTTGCCTTGAAGCAGCGGCACCGATACCGAAGGCTTTGCTTCCGACTTGACCACTATCGGCGGAAGCTCCACTGCCTTTGTCTCTTTCCTAGGCATCACTTCTTTAGCCGAAGAAATGGTCTGGGATAGATCTCTCTGCAGAGAATCGATCTCCAGGGCCTTCTCTTTTAAAATAGTTTCTATGTTGTTGACCTTGCCGGCCAGAATCTGTTTCTCTTGGCTAGTCCTCGACAGCTTCTGCTCTAAATCAACGCCTTGGGACTGGGCCAGCTTAAGATCCCGGGCCAAAGATATATTTTCGCTCTTAAGCTTATTAATTTCCTCTATCATCTCTTTTCTGTCTTCCCGCTCTCTTACCAAATCCTTGGTAAGTATTTCTATGGTCCGGGTATTAAAGTTTATCTTTCTTTCCAATTCCTCTCTTGCCTTTGTCAGGTCATTGATCTGAGATGATAAATTCTCGTTATTCCTGGACAATTCCAGAGCTTTTGCCTGGGCCTCCTTGAGCTTAGAGGCGAGGTCTTCTGCCGCAATCTGAAGCTCGGCTTTTTTCTGAAGTATGTCCTGCCAATAGGCGTCGTCGCTAGCAGAAGTATCGTCTTTGACAACGCTCGGTCTCCTCATTTCTGCTGCCCGTTCTATCGGCACTTTCTTTATCTGTTCTATCAGCATATCTCTTTCCGCAGATATTTCTTCATATTTCTTTTTGTAACTGGAGCCTTCCTTTTCCACCCTGTCTAAGGCTGCTTGAATATCCTCAAGCCGTGAAGAAAGATCCTTATTCTTGGAAAGAAGAGATTTATTCTCATCTTTATATTTCTCCGCTAGCCTGGCCAAATCCTCGTTATCTTTAACAAGCTTTTCCTTCTCCTTAAATAGGTTTTGGGACTCAGTGTAAAAACGAAAAGTAAAAAAAGTGCTTCCTAAAAAGAGTAGAACTAGTATTATGATGGGGACTTTACTTTTGTCCATCAATCACCTCCTTATACTAGGATTATATACAATTCTTAAATATCTGTAAAGATATTTCTTAATCTTTACGCTTAATAGACTAAACTGGAATATTAAAATTTATATGTTAAAAACAAAATCTCTGGCTAAGCGTAAGCAAAGATATTTCTTACTACAAGATTAGCCGCGCCTAAAGCAACGGCCTCTGTGCCTAAAGAAGAAGGGACAACTTTCAGATTATTAACCATTTCATCAAAGGCGTGATTTTTAATATTTTTATAAATGCTCTCTACAAAATCGAAGCCTCCCTTCTCCAGGCCCCCTCCTATTATAACCACCTGGGGATTAAAAATATTTATCAGCATTGCTATTTTTATCCCTAAGGCCCTGGCGGCTTCATTAATCAGCTCTTTTACTTTTGCATCTTTCCCGGCCCAGGAAAAAACATCATCTAGATTATGGACGCTTTCCGCGGTCTCTTTATTTAAAACTTTTCTCGTTCTTTCGACGAGGCCTAAATCGTAAGACCATTGTTTAAAGAAAGAATAGCTTCCCAAGTAAGAAGCCTCTTCCTGAGGCTGGGAATTTATAAAAAGCTCGCCTGCGCAGCCGTCGTTACCGGTATAAAGCTCGCCGTTAATCATCATTCCGCAGCCTACTCCCGAAAACATATATATCACGTTCTTTACCTCGGGATCCAGAGAAAGCCAATATTCGGCGAAACAGGCAAGGTTGGCGTCATTGCCGATAAACACGGGTATTCCGAACTTCTCCTCCAAAAACCCCTTAAGCGGCATGGATATATAAGAATAAAAAAGCTGGCCGTTCTCTTTCTGGGGCCAGCGAATAACCCCTTTTTTATTGTCCACCACTCCGCCGATGCCGACGCCTATACCCCGGACCTTTTCTTTATCGCCCTTGGCGAAGTTAAATAATTCCTCTCCTATTGAAAGAACGGTATCTATAATTTCGTTGGGCATGCGGGTGGGTTTTTCACGCTTGTATTTATATACGACTTTTCCCTCTAAATCCGTAATCACACCGATGCTGCTGAAAAGATTTACGCCTATTCCGAAAGAATAGGCTGCCTTAGAGTTAATATCCAAAAGCATAGGCGGCCTTCCTCCGGAGGAAGTATCATACTCCTTCTCATAAACTATATTCTGGGCTATGAGCCGATCCAGATAATGAGATATCGTAACCGGGTTAATCCCTGAAGCCTTGGAAATGTCCGCCCTGCTTAAAGGGCCTTTTCTTCTTAAGATCTCTAAGATCAAGAAACTCCTTCTTGAACGCTCGGTCATTTCCTCTTCAAATAATGGCCGCTCTTTATCCATTAACTATAACCTCCCTAAATAATTCAATATCTGACTAAAAAAACAGATTGCTTTACAATCCAGGGCTCTTAAGCTAAATATACCTAACCAGCCAACACACACCCTTTTAAAAATTTTACCAAAACAATACGTTTTTTCAATATTAAAATTAAATTTGATGCCTTTATGCCAAACCGGCTCCGCAAAGAAACATAAGCCTAAAATTGATTAAATCTGAGAATACTCTATATTTTGGAATGATTAAAAGGGGCTTTTAGTAAGACGCCTAAGGCGGGTCTACTTAACAACAAGAGGGACTCTTTGGGTATAGATTTCTCTGCCCAGGAAAAAGATAGATAAATCAAGAGCGTAATCACCGGATCTCTCGAAGGAACGAGAAAATTGCCTTTCCTGCACCTCAGCTATCATCATATTGTCTTTTTCTATCCTCCAAGAAAAGCCTAAAAGAGCCTCCGGTAAGCTAGGTTCTATAACAGCCTCAAAAGTAATGTTTTTATCCTTATCATCCTTAAAAGATATATCCAAGCCATAAATATTGATAAGTGCGGCGTCAGCACCCAGTATGCCCTTGGGTATTCTTTCCGCCAGACTCAATACTTTAAAACCTTCTTTTTTAAAAGAGGTGAAAAAAGCAGGCACATTTGTGGTTATCTTTACCTCGCCTAAGTCTCCTGACCATAAAAAAAGCCCTTCCGGAGCTAAACAGCCTGTTTCCGGTAAGAAAGAAGTGCTTTTAATCTCTATTTTTTCTCCTATAAAAGCCTTAAAAGGCCTGGCTTCCACCTGCAAAACCCCGTCTGCGCAGGTCTCTTCTTGAGACAAAAAATCCCAAAATGCTCTCTGGCTGTAATCAAACTCGCTTAAGGCCTGATCTTTATTAATAATCTCAAGCTGTTCAGCTGCATGGGTATTTCTTTTGGCTACCTTATTGAAATAAATCTTGGCTTTATCGAAATCTTTAAGTTTATACATATATATGAATCCCGAACGCAAGGCCACCTCGTCAAAAAGTAAAGACCCAGGATAAGCCTTAAGAAATTCTTCATAAATTTTTAAGGCCCTCTCATACTCAAAAGCCCTCTCAAGATTATAGCCTCTAATGTATAACAAATCCTCATTTAGAGAAAAGTCGAAATCCTTATCCAGCTTGTCAAAGAGCTCTTCTGCGAAATAGGGAGCGCACTGCTGATTAAATCCGTCACAGGATGTCCTGCCGATAAGGTTTAGAATATTTCTCTTGAGTTGGTTCTTATCTTCGATTAAAGAAAGACAAGCTTTAGATAAAACTACGAAATTATCCAAATCTTCATTAAGATAAAAACTTTCGGCCTCTGATTTTAGAAAATATTCCGAGCCGGAACTTTTAAGAATCTTTATGTACAAAGAGGACAGCTTGCGCTTTATGTCTCTTTTCGGCTCGGCGCTTAACTCTGAAATTGCTGTTTTAAGAAAGGAAAGGGTCTTAGGGGTAGCTGACTTTATAGCGCTTACCTGGCTTAAGAAGCTTTCAAAAATATCTTTTTTCGATTTCTTTCCCAAGAATTCTTTTAGCCTGAAAAGAAGGTATTCCGCCTTAAGCCTTAAATGCTGAGGCTCTTTTATCTGGGCGGCTAATCTCTCTACTTCCTCTTCATAGGAATCCCGGAAAGTAAAGAAATTCTCCCAGTCTTTCTCGTCCTGCCACTTCTTAAGCTTCGAAAATAACTCCTCGGCCCTCTCGATGTTTTTCTCGGAAGATGCCTCTAGCTTATCTAGCTCTTGGGCCCTAAGAGGCGCAAAAAACACCGTCCCTAAAAGCAACAAAAAGCCTAAGCTTAATGCCTTAAAGAAAAATCCTGAATTGTTTTTATGTTTTACGGCTTTTGACTTTTGGCTTTTGACTTTTGACTTGACTGGCTTATTCATCTTCCAAGAATTTCTGGGGGCTGGCAAAGAAATCCCTCAAAACATAGTAGGCTTTACGGGGTTTTTTAAGGAAAGTTCCTTCTTCGTCTTTGCTGAAAGCTGTTATTCCGAACCATTCTTCGTTCATATTTAAATTCCTGGACACTTTTATGTCAAAATAATAAGAGCCGTTTGACCACCCGCCCAGGGTATCGTGATATACCCATCGGCAGCTGTCCGAAGGGTTATATTTCCACCATTCATCGTTCCATTCAAAAATAATCCCTCCCAGGCAGTTACCTTCGGGGATCCTCTCGAAAGTATTCTTGTAGATGTCTAACCACTGAAAAAGCAAGAATTCAGCCTGGATATCCTGGTCTTCCTTGTTGCGATAGGCATCATAAGCATCGCAGCCCATCTCGGCGATAAGAACAGGTTTATCAAAAATGCTCTTTACTGAGTTAAAAATATTCCCGAATCTTTTTCCTCTATAAAAAATCAAAGCCAGCAAATCCACGTCTTTGGCATATTTTGCGGCGATATCCAAAGTAATCAGCTCCCCGTTTCCTAAGGCTACGGGATGGCCTTGGTCTATTTCTTTTATACCTTTACTGATATCATTCATTAAGCTGTAATAAATCTCCGCCTTCTTGCATATCTTCTGGGAAGGATCCTCTATGGCATCAGCTTGGGGACAAGGCCAGGGATTTACCTTGCCTGAAAAAGAATAGTTGTTTTCATTGCCAAGAATCCACATCAAAAGCCCTTCCTCGTCTTTTAAGGCTTCTACCATCTCCAAAACTTCTTTTTTAACCTCTTCTCTGAACTTCTCGTCGCCGTAAAAAGGGCAAGGATAATTCCAGAAACCTACCCAATGACCCATTACAGTGTAAATGCCGTTCTTATAAAACTGTCTGATTACTTTCTTGGTCTTCTCTAAATCCGGACTGGGAACATAAAGCCGCACTACGTTAAAGCCCGCTTCCTTTAGCAACTTGGCGTCTTTATCTATCGCATCTAAATCCTGCCAAAAGTCGTAATTATAGTCGCTTCCCGGCGGGACAGGGTGATAGACAACTCCTTTTACCAGAAAAGGCTGGCCGTCTACAATAAGCTTGTAGCCTTTTTCCGGGGTGCTTTTAATCTCTACTTTAACAGCCCGGGCGTCATTGCAAAATGCAAAATGCAAAATGCAAAATGCAAAGGCTGCAAGAAATAGTAATTTTCTCATAGCTATCACTTGCTATACTAAAGCGGATATTTAAGGCTGTCCACCGCCTTAATTCTATACGCTACCCGCTATCCGCTATACGCTAAACACTACTGCCCTTCGTACTTTATCTCATCCAGATAAAAGGTTGCTCCTTCGGGATTAACATCGGCATTGGTAGTCCAGCAAAAACCTCCGATAACATAGGATAAATCCTTGCCTCTTAAATCAATGGTGTATTGCTTCCAGTCTTTAGTCAAAACAACCGGGCCGATTCCCGCTGAGTCGGAATCGGAATATTCACCCATGATTCCGCCCATCTTGAACTCTTCAATTCTTTCACCGCCGTTTTCACCCTTAGCCCAGAAAGTAAGCTTGGTTGCGCCTGATAAATCAAAGCCGCCGTCTCTAGAACCCCAGTTATTTACCGGGTTCTGCCAATAAATACCTGACCAACGGGCACCCTGAGTTCCTTCAGCGGTATAGACAACTTTCATACAGGAAGAACCTGAATAGGCGCTGCCTTTGTAATTTACATTTATCCTTACGTCTCCGAAATCACCCATGTAACCGGAAGGAATATAGTGGTTATCTAAAGAGCTTCCGTCGGCGTAGACATAGAAAGGAAACCCGATTTTCATGGATTCCGGCTCAAGAGTAGGATCAAAGAGGTAATAGATATCGTCTAAGTAAACAGTTGCCCCTCCGACAGTCTGGTCAGCTGAAAACATCACGCAGAAGCCGCCGCTTATGTAAGATAAATCCAATCCGGCTAAATTCACCGAGTATTCCTGCCAGGTGGATGTAAGCTGAATCGGGCCTGCCTCTTTTTCTCCTGAATCAGGAAAAGCAACCTCTGTCCCTAGGCCCATGCCTCCAACTTTTACTTTGTTTATTACTTCTGTGCCGTTCTGGCCTCTGGCCTTAAAAACCAGCTTGTTAAAACCGGTTAAATCGAATCCGCCTTTGCGGTTACCCCAGTTGTTAGGCGGAGACTGCCAGTAAATGCCTGCCCACGCCCGGCCTTGAGTTCTCTTTCCGGAATAAACTATTTTTATACAAGTAGCTCCTGAAGCGGGTTCCTCCATATTCTGGTCATCCAGGCTTAAATCTCCCACATCTCCCATCCAGCCGCTCGGCGCGTAATGATTGGAAGGAGAATTTCCGTCGGTGTAAACGTCGAACTTCTTATCTTCCTGAGCATAACCTAAAGAAACAATCCCTGAGATTAACAAGAGAATCAAAATTCGCTTCATACTCTGCCTCCTTTCGTGTTTTTAACATCTGGCTTAAGCTCCTAATCTTTGGATTATTTTGCTCACCCCCTTACCTATATAATATATAAACGCCTCCCAAATTGATAATTTTAAATTGCTAATTTTACATTTTAACTTTTATTATCTATTCCAAAGAGCTTTATAGGCAAAATAAGCCTTTTTAAGCTGGCGCAAGAAGGGAGAGTTTCTTCCGTCTCCTTGACCGACTAAGCCTAACCATTCCTCATGCATGTGTCCGTCTAAGAAAGGTCCGGTAAATAACCCTTCCTTATCATGGTATCCGGGCTCGTAAGCCTTCCACCACTCATCAAGCCACTCAAAGACTACCCCGCCCAGGGCCGAGCCGGCTCCTGAACCGGCAAGGTTGTTTTCAATATCTTGCCAGCAGCCCCGGTGATACTCCTCCTGAAAACCTTCGGCCTCCTCAAGAGTGTAACCTTTAGCGATGCTGGCAGCCCCATATTCAGTTACCAAACAAGGCTTGCCTGTATAATCTCTTACGTCCTGCCAGAAAGAGCCAAATCCGTATTTTCCTCTGTAAATATTAGCTCCGAATATATCTACATTGCCGCTGTGCTCGGCGAATAAATCTAAATAGAGCGTATCGCCTGAACAGATACCCACCGGCCGGCGGCCCGAATCTTTTTCTTTTACGAACTGCGCGGCCTTATCTACAAACTTAAAAAAACTTGCCGGGTCTTTATCGGCATTACAAGCAACTCCGTAAACGTTCTCATTGCCTAAGAGCCACATAAGAATATAGGGTTCATCCTTAAACTCCTTAAGCATCTCTTCTATGTTCTTTAGCATATTAGCCTGGTGTTCAGGATTGGAGTAATCCGTGCCTTTCTCCCATGAGGCGCCGCTTCCGAAGGCGTATTTTCCCAAAAAATTCCCCATTATGGTCATTATCCCGTAATCCTGGTAGAGCTTTCTTAGAATTTTTTTATCGGGCGTATTGGGCTGGTAATAGACTCTTATGCAATTTACACCCATTTCCTTAAGAAGCTTAAAATCGCCGACCGTTTTCTCGTCGGGGTCTTTTTCATTATCACGGTTTTTATCGACCCAGGCTTCGAACGGCGCGTCGATTATATTGTTATCATTGGTGTCCTGAAGCGTCCAGTTAGCCATGGTCTGTTCATCCGGGGACTCACCCACCCGGGTAGGAAAATAAGTTATGGCTTTAATGATAAAAGGCTTGCCTTCAACCAGCAGCCTCCAGTCTGAATTCTTGTACTTAACAAGCTTTACCTTATCGCCTTTTTCTTCTACGACCGGGCCTAAGAAATATTTCCTTTTAAGGCCGCGCAGGCTGTCAAAGATACTTTTCCTTACGAACTTCCCCGGGTCCACTATAAAAACATCGTTTCTTATATCGGAATCAAACCCGTTTTCTATCTTAATACTGGCCCCCTCAAGCCTAAGCCCCAGTTCAGTATGCCTTCTTAAAAGATACTCAATCCTGCTTAAGGCGGCCGGGGCCACATACCAGGGAGTCGACCAGTAAGTCCAGGCATAGGTTTTAGGAAAATGCACCACCACCGCATAATAAGCTTTTATCGCCTGGGTGATAAGACCGCTTCTTTCCAATAGATCACCGAGATAAAACTGCTTTACTCCCCAGGGCTCACCGCAGATATTCCATTTATAAAAAGCAAGGCTTAAATCCCGGCTGTTTAGGACCTGCCAGTGATCAACCTTAAAAAGCTTCTTCTTAAGCTTTATGAACTCCGGGTCATACCTAAAAGATGTGGTATTGGGATATACCCCTTCCCCGCAGGCCATGGATAAACCTTCCTGGTCTCTTATTTCGTATTTGTAATCTTTAGTCCCTGCTCCTTTAAATTCCCCGTATTTCTCATAATCAACCGGGAATTGGCCCTTTCCGTCAGATAAAACAATGTCGGTTATGACCATTTCTTCTTCTTCTTTCTCTTTAATTTCGCCGGTAGTAAGTTTGCTTAAAGTAGCTTCTGCCTTCTCTTTAATGGACCAAAACCAACCCCGGGGATCCCAGGCTAGAGCATAAGGATATTTATCGATTAAAGTCTTAAATAATTCTTTAGCCTCGGAGATTTTTACCTCTCTCATAAGAGCCTCGCCCTTAATAAAATAACAAGTGGCCACGTCATTCATTGCCTTGCATGCATCAGCGCTTTCTTTGGAAGGCAAGCTGCTTAACCCCGAGGCTATACTGTCAGCTTCAGCCTCAAACTTAAGCATACATTCATCGGTGATTTGATAAACTGCGCTAAAATTCTTCTTGCCCAGCTCATCCCAGCCCCTCTTTACATAATCCGATGAATCCTGGCCAAAACAGACTAAAGACCAAACCTTGCCTGCCGGCAGGCAGGGACTAAAGACCAAAAAGAAAACAAAGACAGCCAGTCCTATATTTACCTTTGATTTTATTAACATTTTCGCTTTGAACTTAAGCATAATTCCTATGATTTCTCTTCTCCTCTTCTTTCTTCTCCTCTTCTTTCTTCTCCGCGTCTTTCTATTGTTCTTCTTTCTTCTTTTCGTCTTTCTTCTCTTCGTCTTTCGACCTGCATGCGGATATCATATGCTTTAGCCGCGGTGAGGCCGATCGTTCGAATGATAAAAATAGCAACGATCGAGGTCACAATTGGAATACAAACATCAAGAATTCTCATCCATAATAAGGTGTCCGCTGCTTGGGCAATGCCAAGCTCCTGTTTAAAGCCAGTCCATACCAGGAGTGCCCCACCGATTAATGAAGCGAGAGCTAATCCCAGTTTGACCGTCCACCAGTAAACCGCACTGAATATTCCTTCCCGGCGTTCACCAGTTTTGAGTTCATCAATATCACAGACATCAGCCACCATTGAAAGGATTATCGTGAAGAGAGATCCCAGGCCAAATACAATAAACGGTGCGCAGGCTAAAAGTAAATAATGCTCCCTGACTACTAACGCACAAATCTTTAAAAAGTTGAAAAAACCATGGCCGTCAAACAATTGCCATAGTTCGCTATTGGCGGGGTGGGTTTGATTGTATCCGACCCACTTCATTGCATAACCGATAATCGAAATGGGAATGGTGACAAAAAAAGCATTGCGTTTCCCCAGCTTCTTTGAAAGCCACGGGATTCCGGAAACGATACAAACAGTACAAATCGCGCTAAACGTTCCGTAGATACCGAGCAATTTTCCTCCTGCGGCATAAGCGACATCCGTTGAAGGGGCATTCTGAAAAACATAAAAGAAGATCACGAAAGCAATAAAAGTTGAACTTAACATAAACCCGTTGAAGATCAAAAATGTTACCGCGCAGATCTTAACAAAAAGTTTATTTTTAAAAGTAGTAACAATACCTTTAAATAAATTTTTTACAGGGTTCTTTCTTTCGGGTTTGGGCAAATCAGCAAAATGCTCTTTGTTAAAAATCGCAGGCAAAATACCGCAGCCGATAATCACCAATCCGATAATAATCGAGACAATCCGTGCGCCAAGAACAGGATCCGCGTTTCCTGTCTCAGGATCTTTAAAACTGTACATAATCGCCCAGCACCAAGGAGCAAGCAACCAGGGCACTTGCGCAAAAACTCTGCTCCAACTTTGCAGGCTCGTACGTTCATGGTGGTCCGGCGTCATTTCATAGCCGAGTGCGATCCAGGGAATCGAGTAACAGGTAAAAGCAACGAAGAAGATAATCTGAAATATTAAAAAATACCAGCTATTAAAAGTAGGGCCGTTGTGCCGGTAAAGCTGAAACATTAATGCATAGCAAATTCCCGCACCAATCGCGCCAAAAAAGATAAACGGCCTACGGCGTCCGTATCGGGTGCGCGTATTATCTGAACTGTAGCCGACAATCGGATCTAAAATCGCATCAAAAATACGCGGAATACATCCGATCAGGCCCACCCAAAGCGGGTTAATGCCTAAACCAAGAATTAAAATAATCACCATCTGCCCGATCCAGGCAGCTTGGCTGTCATTACCCAACGATCCCATACTGTAGATGAATTTCTGAAAAATCGGAATTCGGTCTTTCTGGGCTGTTATATGGTGGGTTGATTTTTCCTTTGCCTGTTCCACTAATTAGCTCCTTACTAATTCTAAAGTAAATAGTATTTTACTAATCAATGATAATGCGCATATTATAACAGAAAAAGCTATTGGCACAATATCATTTTCAAAACCCCTCATATGATTCAATACTGAATTTACGGGCCTGCCTTAAGACAGGCCTTCTTATTCACAAATCACCCTAACAATACTTCGGCGGTTAAACCTTTAATGATGAATTTCTGCATAAACAAATATATGAAAACTATCGGGATTATAGTAATAGTTATACCGGCCATAAGAACAGGATATTCGGTAAAATGCGCCCCCTGAAAAACCATAAGCCCTTTCTGCAAAGGCATAATACTCTTTGACTGAAGGATTATTAAAGCCAGGATATACTCATTCCAGACATTCAAAGTATTAAAAATAGTTACTACTGCTATTGCCGGCTTGGCCATTGGGAGGGCTACGTTCCACCAAATCCTTAGCCTTCCGCAACCGTCGATTCTGGCTGAATCTTCAAGATCACGCGGCAGCTTATCAAAAAATGTTTTAAGAAGATATATGCTTAGGGCCAAGCCTACGTTTATCATCGAAAAGATGTAGCCGGTACGGGTATTAGCCAAGCCTAATTTTACCAACAAAACATACAAAGGAACAAAACTTCCCGGGAGAGGTATCATCATTGCCGCTAAAAACATGTAAAAGATAAAATTCTTACCCGGAAACTTAAGACGGGAAAAAGCATAGGCAGCCAAAGAAGAAATAAAAACAATCCCAAAAACTACGCTTAGAGCATACAGGACGCTATTGAAGAAATACATGGAAAAGTTTCCTTTAGTCCAGGCAATATAGAAATTACTCCAGCAAGGGCTATTTACCAAAAGACTCATATCTTTAAATACTGTCTGCTGGGTCTTTAAGGCTGATGCCAGCATCCACAATAAAGGAAAAATACAGATTAGACCTACGAAAATCAAAAAGGAATGGATTACGGTATTTATAAATATTTTATTTAATCTATTCATCAGGCTTGTTTAAAAAATTTAGAAACTCTGTTAAGCATAAAAGATATACAGACCAGGATAAAACCAAAAATAAGCGCCTGACAACAGGCATAGCCGAAGCGTCTGTACTTTATCATGGAAAATAAAATTCTTATAACCGGCACTTCCGTATGTCCTGCCGGGCCTCCTCTGGTCATGGCTAAGATAAGGGCAAACCCTTGCATTGTGCCTAAGATAGTTAAGATAACCACCAGCACAAAGACAGGTATCATCATCGGGACTGTAACATTAGTAAATCTTTTTAAGGCATCTGCGCCGTCAACAGTTGCGGCTTCATAGAGCTGGCGGGGAATAGTCTGTAAGCCCGCCAAAAGAATAATAAAAGCCCATCCGAATCCTTTCCAGCAATGAACTAAAGCTATGGCCGTAAGGGCGGTTGAGCTGTCGGAAAGCCAATCCCGGGCAAGATACCCTAAGCCTACCATAGAAAGCCAGTGGTTTAAAAGCCCGAAATCTCCGTTATAGATCCATTTCCAGACTAAACCTACGACTATCTCGGAAAGAATCGGGGGAAGAAAAAATATAACCCGGTACACCGAGCCGGCACGTATTGCCCGGTCACAGGCTAAAGCCAGCAATAAAGCTAAGAAATTCTGAAAAGTAAGAGCCCATAAGGTTATGTAGCCGGCTTGAGCCATGGAAGACCACCAGGCTTTGTCGTCAAAGATGACCTCCTTAAAGTGGGCAAAGCCTACGAACTTCATGGTCGGATCTATCCCGTTCCAGGAATGCATGCTTAAATTAAAGACCTTAAAGAAAGGGTAGATATAGAACACCGAGAAGATAATAAGCGCGGGTAATACGAATAAGAAATTTGTAAACTCTCTTGTGCCTTTTTTCATCAATTCCGCCTTTGGATCTCTTTTTCCTTTATCCTCTGGACCTCTTCGACCAGCTCTTGGGCAGTCTTTTCGCCGATGATTATACTCTGGACACCTTTAGTAAAGGCCTCGATGACTGCCGGGTATTCCTGGAAAGGCCACATATTAGGATGAGTAATACTGTCGGAATCATCGGCAAACTCGGACAACTCTTTAGGTATGCCTGATAAAGCTTGCCTGTTGGAAGGCAAATTCTTAGTCTTGTTTACTAAAAATACCTGCTGTTCTTTATCAGTAAGCCACTTAAGAAACTCTACCGCCTCTTTCGAAAGAAACGACCTGGCGTTTACGTAGAAAGAGCTGCCGGCTCCGCCCCAGATCTTCATTGGATATGCATCAGATGCTTCGGGAGGAAGAATAACTGAATAATCCAGCTTGGGATTCATCCCCTGGTAGACATTAACGCACCAGCTTCCGTTAAAAGCAAAAGCGACTTTTTCATTGGCAAAAAGCTGTTCAGCGTATTTATTATCCATAGTGACCACGCCGCTGGCCAGCCCCCCGCTATCGCGCAACTCTTCAAAAAGCTTAAATACCCTAAGCCAGTCACTGTCAGTGTAGGGAGCTTCTGCCTTTATCGTCTTTATGACTTTATCTTCTCCCATAATATTAAAGGCGTAATTAGAAACCATGCAATCAATCATCCAGGTCTCGGCCCAGCCGGAAACAAGCCCCTTAATGCCTTTTTCCTTTAGGGTCTTTAAATCGGCAATGAACTCCTCCCAGGCCTGGGGAGGTCTTTGAATGCCGGCTTGCCTAAGAAGCTTATTATTGCAGACCATTTGAATATTCATCAAATCTATAGGTATGGCATAAGTGCCCTCGGTTACGCCGAAAGCATTGTCCTTCTCAAAAGAAGTGACTGCCAGGGCACTGGTAAAAAACCGGCTTTTCCACTCAGCCTCATTCTCTTCCAAATATGGCGTAAGATCCACAACATGCCCGGCCTTGATAAAGGAAGCAACATCTATTTTTTCGCCTAAAACACCGAATATATCAGATAAAGTCTTGGCCTGGGCTGCGGCAAGTATCTTCTGGGAATAGGAATCAGGAGGGCTAAAAAGCTCAAAATTTACTTTTATCCCGGTTAAATCTTCATATTTTTTAGATAATTCTTCGAAAGCTTCCTGACGGTCAGTCATCCAGTGCCAGACAACTATCCGGTCCTTCTTTACAGCTTTATCTTTAGAAGCACAGCCCCCAAAAATAAGCGTAAATGCTATAAAAACGCCTAATAAAAGCCTCATTATTTCTACCCTCTTAATCTTAGACAATATAATATAATATGAAGTTCCTTAATATTATATATGGCAAAAGGACTTAGATTATACCATAAAGAAAAGTGAATATTCAATACCAAAATATGGGCCTAAAAAGCCTTCTAAACCGGCTTCCAAGGCTTGAATTTCAAGGTATTTTAAGAACTTTTCCTTAAATCCTGTTACTCGGCCTTATCCCGGAATAACCTGGACATGCCAAAAAGTTCAGGCTTATTCAGGTCCACGCCTAATCTCCAGTCTCCGGAAAATTGCCGCTCTACCCAGGCAACTCTTCCTTCCACTGTCAAAGGCTTCTTCTGGTCGGGAAAATGAAGCCATATACGTAAAGGCGCTGCCTCGGGTATTCCTTCTTTGCTTACTATACCCAGTCCCTGAGCGCTTATATCGCAGGTTGAAGCCTGGGTAATTCTACCGTCCATCAGGTCTAAACACCTTACAGGAAGATTGGCCTTAAACCTCTGAAACCGCCTTCTGTCTTCTTTTTCCTCAAACGCCGCTACTGACGCCATATTTATCACCTCCTTCAACGACGACTAGACTTACGGAGGTCGTAGACCGACGTAAGTCTATGTCGGAGTTGAACCCTTGACATCGAAGATGTCAAGGGCTAACATAAACTGACTTAGAAAATAAATTAATCATCCTCTCTATGGTTCTCTTCCTTGTCTTTCCGCCTTTAAATTGTCTTTCTCGTCTAAGGGCCTTCGATCGCGAATCAAACTCCTCATAATAGACTAACTCTAGAGGCCGCCTATCCTTAGTAGATAAAACCTGGCCCTTTGAATGCCTATAAAGACGCTGGGTTAAATTGTTTGTATGACCGTAATATTTCATGCCATCAGCGCATTGTAAAATATATAAATAATAAATTGATTTCATAGCAAACTATTGCGGTTTTTCTTCCTTTACTTCATCCCCGGCACCCTCAATTCATCTCCCGGCCGGATTAAAGCAAAAAGATATTCCCGGCCATTCCTGGTCCTCGTCTCTATTTCTATCCCGTTAGCCTCGGCAATATCTCCGAAAGTAACTCCCTCAAAACTCTGAGCAATATCCCACAGAGTATCGCCTTTATTGACTGAATATTCCCTTGTATCGTACTGCGTACCGGGTACTGCGTACCGCGTTGAATTTAATACTCCACATTCGTCACCCGGCGCCTCCCTTAAAACTGCCTCAGGGGACAACCGACTAGTGATACCCGGTACACGATCAGACGCCAACGGCGAAATGAATTCTTGTTCAGTCCCCGGCACCCGGTCCGTTGCATTCTTTACAAAACTGCTTGAATCAATTTTGTAAACTTTGGACAGGGGTGAGCTGGAAATAACATTTGCCCCGTCAGCCGGACTAAATAACTGCTTAAGTTCCCACGGCAGATCGCCAAGGATATCTTTAATTAAAGATTCATTTATCTTCAAGAATTCTTCAACTCTCGGCTTTTCTTCATTTCGAAATTTCAAATACGCTTTTGATGGAGGCCAGACTAACTGATATATATTCTCCTCTTCTAGAACAGCTAAGTAATGCGTTACTCCCAACCCACCCCATCGAGGTGAAAAACATAACTGCTCTAACTGCTTTGCTTTAAGTTGCGGATAGTCATCGCGCAATCGAAAGACATTTTTTACTTCCAGGAATTCATGTAATAATACATATAGCCAATCCGAAGGTGTAAAATAAAAGTGGTCTCTTAGATTAAAACGCATACCCACAATATTAATTATAGTACCTTTGGAAGCATCTACGAATTTAACTTTACAAATGGCTGGACCGGCTGGTGTTTCTGATAATAAATCACTCGAACTTGTGCCTTCTTCTTCTATTCTCTTTTTCTCTTGACGAATACGCTCCCTGTAATCAAAACCGTTCTCCTTTAACCTATCTAAGGTTAAAATAATCAATTTATTTAGTATTTCTGCTGTTACTTTAATAATTATTTCTTTATCTTCAACAGCAATTGATTTTCTTGTCTGAATTTTTCTATATGCAGTAAAATAGCTGTCCCATTCTTTTTCAGAAAATTCTAATTTTTCCCAGAGGCCCAATTCTGTTAATTCCTTACGTACCACCGGCGAGCTCATGGTTCGACTACCGCTCAACACTAGCCCTGAGCTTGTCGAAGGACTTCCCCCTTTCTTTACAAATCTGCTTGAAACAGATTTGTAAACTTTAAGAGGGGAGCTGACCATATTAGAAATACGTATATAAATATCCAAAATCTTGGTAGGCACATTTTCTGTAAATCCCTTTTCTGAACTAAACAGAAAATAAGCTTGATGCAGACTGTGATCCCATAAATCTAACAACTCCAAAGTCTCCTCTTTTGCTTCACTAAAAATAACAAACCCGTATTGACTTTCAACAAGTTGTCCCGCTTTATTTTTATCTAAAAAATATTTTATGTCCGCTAAAGGATAACCTAGAATAAACCCTTGTAATATATCGCGGTCAAACCCGGGTTGTTTATGCGAATTCAAGGCAGTAACTATAATATCTATTTTACTCTTTACCTCTTCAGATTGACGCACTCTAGCGGTAAGAAAGTCGAGTTGCCCCTTAGTAATAAGGTCGTTTTCTACCAAGAAAGAACCCTCGTATTTTAATCTCGAAATAATGTTAGGCCATAAGATAATCTCGTTATTGGTAAAAACTAACCCTAAATTCTCCTGAGCTTCCGGAATGTTGCTTATCTCGCAAGCTAACTGCACTATATCTATATCAGGCTCATAAGTATATTTTATATATGCGGACTTCACGCCTAAAAAAACAGACAAAGCATCCGGATACAATAACTGCTGTTTAGCTTTGTCACTAAGCTTAGTGAAGGCTCTCTTAACAATTAACGACCTTTCCTGCAAGGCACTATGCGCCGGCGAGCTGATTGGTTTCTTCTCAACCGGATAAATAGAAGCGTCCCCTTTTTCACCATCTGTCATTATTTGTTCCCGTAAAGCCTGCGGGTTTAGTTTCCACCTCCTCAATTGAGCGTATAAGGACTCTTTAGATATACCCAATATCCCGGCTGCCTGTGTAAAATTACCCTTTGCTTTAAAAATAGCCGCAAATAATCTCTGCTTTCGAAGCTCCTCTATCTTTATACCGTAATATCTTAATTTTCGATATACTTCGTTTTTGTGCCATCCCAATTCAGCAGCTACCCGGGGGATATCACACTCCATTCTGATTACAAGCTCTTTTAATTCATCTGCCTGGCTTTTTTTAGTCGGCCGGGAATTTTGAGCTTCTTCTTTTATTCCGTATTTATCTAACTTTCTATAAAAAGTCTCAATGGGCATTCCTAATATCCTTGCTGCCTTCCTAAAGTTATAATTTACATTAATAAGAGCTTTTTCAATCATCTGCCTTTCCCGTTCTTCAAGGGTATCCCATACTACAGGAACTTGCAGTTTTTGATTATTATTTATAATTAAAATGTCTGGAATTCCGCCGGACCAGCTGTATATCTGGATCTTAAAGCTAAGTATGGTTTTTGTAACCGCGTACCAGCCTTTTGAAATCTCTTTTATTCTACCGCTTGCGATAATTTCTAATGTCCTATCCTTACTCCTTTTATCGGCTATAAGAAAAGGTATGTTTAATAAAGCATGAAGGCACAGTCCGGAATAACATCTTATAGCTCCGGCCTCAACTGCTGCCCTTATAGCGGTACCCATACGCTGTCCGGAAAGCGCGTTCTCCCGAAAATAACCTCTCATCTGCGGAATGGACTTATCCAACATATTCAATACCTCGGAACCCGATAGAACATCTTGGGAAGTTTTTAAAGGAAATTCTCTAAGGACCGCCTTTTTTAACTCATCAGTAAATACATTCCCTTGCAGGTTAAAACATTCGGGATTTTGACTTAAAAACCGTATTTGCTCATCCAAAGTTAATTCCTGCATTGCTTGAGCAAATTCTTTCTCCTGAACAATACAGATTTTTCTTTGCTGCCATTCTCCCTTATCAAATAAAAGTCTTTCCTCCTTAGTCTCGTTTAATGTATATATACTTCCGACTTCGCTTAAATTAGAAAAATATAAATACCCTTTGCTACCCATAATAAATGCTTTACAGCCAAGACTAAGTCTGGTAAAGGCCGCGGGCATAATAATGTTCTCCCTTACCAGCATAGAAATGATGGATTCCATGCGAAAATCATTACCTCTAAAGACAACTATGGACTCCTGCCTTTTACCCCTTAAGCCTAGGTTCTTAATCCAGAACATACCTTTATCGATACGGGCGGGCGCGATAACTTCCGAGTCTTTTTCTGCCCATAACAGTTCTGCTGCCTCAATGCAAGATACTCCTCGGCTACTCCCTTTGAAGCTTCTAACTTTCAATCCGCTATTGTAAGGAAACCGGAAACGCGCGCCGCCGGTTTTCGGACATCCGATGCAAAAATCATTCTTAATTAATTGCTTTATCTGCCAAGCCTGAGGAGGAGCGTTTCTTACCAAAATATCGTCAAGAAAGGTTTTTAAATAAATATTTTCTTCAGCGCCTACGCTTTTTTCCAAACAAGTTTCATATCTTGCAAGAACATAACCCTTATGGTATACAAAGATTTCATCTAGGGTGCGTAAGAAAAATAGGTAATTGGCATTCCTATTCTTTTTAATTGACCTACCCAAGGTCTTTCTCTCAGCTAAAACAGTAAAAAGATTTCTTCCGAAACCATCATCTTGATCCATCCTTACAACTAAATCCTTAATAAGAGTATAATTTCTACTGTGTAAATGAGGTATTAAGAATGTAATGGGCCTAAGCTTAATACTACTTGTTTTTCGAATCCCTTCGATACGGGTATTCCTGACTCTCTCGGCAATAACCCTAAGTTGATCTTCTCTAGTTCCAAAATGATTTCTTAAAACCCTGTTTACAAAAGTTTTTGCCGGCGGATGAGAAAATAACTCGTCACCGCTTAATATGCCGTGTTCTGAAAAAGATACACCGCCTTTTGTAGACTCGCAGAACACAAAATCTCCTTCGGAGTAAACAATCAAAAGAAAATTGCCTTCATCTTTTATATCGATCAATGCCTTTACCGCGTATTCTCTTTCTTTATCCGGAGCGTCAAAAGAAATACTTACAGCCCGGCCCCTTAGAGCTTCTCCGAAATTAAGACTGCCCCCTAACTCAGATCCGAAAACTATACTTCCGCTATCCATTGCATATTTTTTAACATCCTCTGGACTAAGCCCCTTTCTGATAAATCCCCTCACAGCGCTTCTGTATACTTGTAATAAACCTGGATCTATTGATACCGGCGAACTTAAACCATCAGACACATGCCTTGCCTCAGAGTTGTTTTTCCTTACATCACATTCAAAGCGAACAGTAACCAGACCTCTTTGCGATTGAATACCTAGATGGGCGGCTTGATCACCAATTAACTTGTTAAGTTCTGCGAGGCTCCCATACATTAAGGTTTTGCCACGGCCATATTGCCTGAAAAACTCAGATTTGCCGGTCTTAGCGTATAAAAGCAAGAGCTCCACGGGATCGGGTATTTTAGCAGGGTCAAATTCACCCTGATTTTCAATGGTAAACACAAGATGGCCTTGCCGTCCAAGCTTACCTGGTGTAAAAAAGTAGCTCATCACTACATCACCTCTGTCGTCTTTTCTGTGTTTTATCGCGTTCTCAATCATTTCACCTAGTATATTTTCTATGGGCCCGGCAACATCATCACCAAACACTCTATTGAGGCTATTTCTAAATGCTACCTGCCAAAGAGCACTCACTGCAGTCATATCTTTTTTAGGAGCTTCGTTAATCACTATTCTTCTCTTTATTGAAATTTTTCCTTCTTCCGACTCCCGACCCAAGACTAAAGACTCAAAACCTTCAACTGGAGAATTTAAAGAACGCCTGATTTTTTCCAGTTCTCTGCCCGCCCGGTCGAGATAACCACTGTTTCTCAAATCAGACAGTGCTTTCTGGTAATAAATTTCGTTGACTTCAAACGTACCTTCATACTCATCGCATTCATCGTCGTAAGGTTCTATATCCCTTTTTCCCCATTTCTCCGTCAATACCACGTATTGAAAAGGCATATCTTCGTTCTTCCGGAACATTCCCCCAAGGATAGCTTCCTCGCCCAAAGACCTCAAGAAATATATCAACATCGCGGAGTTAGCCAAGCACGTATCCAGCCTAAAACTCCTGATGACAGCTTCGATATGCAAAACATCGATTGTATCAACCGAAGAACTAGCCGATATTAGACTTCTTGTTTTCGCATTATAACTATTTCCCAGTTCTCTAAAAGCGGCTCCAACCAAAGAGTCTCTGTTTTTACAATAGAAGACTCTAGCCGGATCAACGCCTAACCTTTCGGCAACTAGTTTTTGAGTTATCCGCCTTACTTTTTGAGACTTAAAATATTCTATTGCCTGCAGGATTCTACCGCCGATAAGAAGGCTATATACTGCTTTCTCCACCTCGGTATTAGCTAGGCGGCGTAAGCGAAGGGTCTCATGGCTTACCCCCGCTTTGTTACAAATTGTAGTTATACTAATCGGTTTTACTGTCGTAAGCCAAAGTATTTCCACTGCCTTAAGGATAAAAAAATCGCTTTTATTGCCGGTAGGCAATGTATCCATCACTTTACCAACCTCAGGATTGGCACGCCTGCGCCGGCTAACAGTAGATTCAGAAAGCCCGGTTCTTTGAGTAACTAAAGCTTGACCGCCTGGCATGCCTTCAGATGCAATATATGCCGCTTCCTTAATAATAAGACGACCGGCTCTGGTAAATTTAATAACCTGGCTATTTACGGAACCCTTGCGATTTGTACCGTCCAGTGGCGAGCTCAACCCATCTTCCGACACCCCAAGCTCGATGCCCGTAACTGCCTCTTCTCCAATAGAATCTGAGCTTTGATTATTTCCTGGAAATTTCCTAAAACCCCATAAGACCGCTGGTACATATAGAGCCACACCTAACAAAAATCCTTCTATGCTTGCATGCCATGGTAAATAAAATAAGTTATAGGAAATACCAATCGGCAATAATATCTTCGCCCAATTTCTTACTTTCGTCTTCTCTGCCGAGTTAGGTTTCTTATATGTCATATAAAGTGAATAGACCATAAAAGGAGGGCCTAAGGCTCCTACAAGAAGGTTTTGGGTAGTAAAACTTAAGGGAAGAGAGAATATTATGCTCAAACCTATACCATAATACGGCCAAGCTGTGATAATTGTTTTACGCATGTTAGGAATCTTGTCTTTTAATATAGTTACAACCCCTCTGTTTTTATTTTCCGGTAAGCTTTTCTCAACTAAACTTTGCATAGAAAAAATAAGAAAAAGAGAGACTACTGCTGTAGTAATCTGATCAGCACCGCCAAGCAAAACGCAAGGCAAAGAACTTTTTAGCCATATATTATAAGTACAAGGCCAAAACCAACCAAAGAAAAAGAAGGTTAATCCAATAGTAGCACCTAATCCCTTAAAATTAAACCTCTTTAGATTTAACAGCTGGCCGGAAATATCTGCTATGGCTCTAAAAGTAAGAAAACTAACAAAGGTCCTCAAATTAACAAACCCTATAAATCCTGGAATATTCACTGAAGCAAATAATTCACCTAATGGTATTTTAGGCACGTACTGTAAAAGATAGAATGAAATACCTATAACTGCAGTTGTTATAGCAACTACGGGGATAGTTTTACGTAATCGCGTTAGCTGGTTAGAATTATAGTCAATTTTTTTAAGGGGCGAGCTGATGATTCTCTCGGTTTGCGGTTTGCGGTTTGCGGTTTGCGTAAAGGATTCATTTCCGGAAATTGGGCTTGAGGCATTTTTGTTTTTATCCCAAAACTTAGATTTTATTGGTGAAGAAGTTAATCCTTTTATGGATTTGGCAGGGCTTGATAAAGATATGCTTATTGGCGGAGCATTGCCAGATAAACCTCTTTTAACAAACCAATTATTTAAAGGAGAGCTGATTATTCTTGTTTTATTTGATAGCTTTTTTCGGCTAAACACATAAGGAACTTCTACTACATCACCCTCACTTAGCGTCTCATGGTTTAAATCATCACCATCTCTACCAATGGACGCATCTAAAGAATAACTTCTTAATATAGGAAACTTCTTTTTAATTGCATAGCTTTCTCTGGCTAAAGACGCCCAAGCACCTCTACGAAGAGCTTTTTCAAGCGGAACAGTAAAATCGTAATCCATTACTGCCTGATAAAATCCGACTAATATAAAGGCTCTTCTATCTTCCGGTCTAAAACATCTATACCTATATGCACTCATCCAAACAAGTCTTTCTATAAGGCTTCTATGAATTCTACATAAAACATCAAAAGCTCTGTGTTCGTTTTGCTTAATAAGTAAAATTAATTGGTGCGATTGCTTACTTAATATTCTATCAAAATTAAGAAAAGGATTTTCTAAGATGGATGTATCTATTTTTCTACTGCGTAGAGAATTATTCAACTTCTCGATTCTAAGTTGCCTTGTCCTAGGAGAAGGAGATTTTTTCTTCAAAGAAACCCAATCAGCATTATCTTCGAGATTAACAAACCATATACCTGAAAATTCACGAGTTCCTCCGCCGCCGCCACCAAAGAGAGTAACTTTTTGCCCTGCTAATTTCTTGTCGTGTAAATCGTAAACAATTGTATTAGGACTATGATTAAACTTACTTGCCACTTCAGATGTAGTTAAGTAACTAGGATTAGTATAGATTTCATACTGCCTGTGGATTTCTTTTACGATTTTAAGAAAATCATATATATCTATTCCCTTAAATCTAGACTCAGAAGAACTTAAGCTTAGTAACGTATCTTTTAAGATATTTCTTCGCTTGCCGAATTCTTGATTTAGTATTTCAGAAAGTATGTAACGTTTAGGGTTTTTCACCAATTTATAAAAAACTGCCTTATAAATATCGCAAACACCATATTCATTTATAGCTTTCTTAGCTTGCGGCAAAGGGATAATCAAAGCCTGTTCTTTATTCAAACTATTCAAGGCATCTACTGATATGTACCATCTTCTGCCCGACTTCTTTACTCCCAATCTTTTCCTCATCGAACGTTTTCTGTTTAACATATTAGAAAAAACGCTTCTGTTAACTCCCAGCACCAAGGCAGCTCTAGAAAGAGTAACAAACCCAGAAGCATTATCATCCTTAACAACTTCTGGCTGTAGAGCGCCTATCCACTCTTGATCAATTGATAAATTTCTTATAACAGCCTCCAAAACATTAATTCTTTGCCCCTTAACCCTAACCCAAAAATTCTTGTTATACCTCTTATCTGGTATACTTCTTAATGGTGAACTAACTATAGATGCTTCATCGAATAACTCAGCGGCCGTATATCCTGCTTCAAAGATTATTTTTTTTCTAGTAGAGCTAATACGTTTTGCTAATATTTCTTCTGGCTGGGATAAAGATCCTTCTCCGTCAAGCTCATGAACTAACCATTTATCCATAAGCGCTTTTGTTTTGCTAGAAACTTCATTTTCAAATCTCTTTAGCACTCCTTCAAAATAAAAACCATTTAAGTTATCTAGAATTCTAACACGCAAATCTCTATTCAAATCCTTTAGAAAATCTATAAGAGCAAACTCTAACCAAAGAGGCGCTCTCCTAGCTCTAGTTCTTAGAGTATTAATAACCATAGATACCCAATCAAAGGCAATCCAATCTTTACTACCAATAACCTTATGTATAAGCGCATTAAGCGCGACAGTTTCTTTATCTTCTCTAAAATAAATTTTCTCTAATAACGACATAAGCTCTTCTTTCTTTTGCGATTTATTCCAGCTGGGATTAAACAACATAGACATATATCCACAAACAAGCTTAAATATGACTTCAACCGCGCTTAAATAAGCTTTGGATTCTTTCCCCGGGTTAACAATGTGTTTAATAAACTGTATCTTACTCTCTAGGATTTCAATTAATACTAAAGTATGCTCTCCAGATTCAGAATTTATATTTAAATTATTAATTATGTAATTTAAATAGTGCTCGCCACCTGAACCACTATAATCTAATAAAAGATCTCTTAAAATACCTCTTTGGGTTTTTACTCCATTACCAAAAATAGCAACTGGTGTAGTTAAATCAAAAAATTCTTGCTCTCCTATATCATCACTAGCTATGTCCGGCATGCCCTCTTCGTTGGTCCAAAGCATTGCTTTCTCTAACATAGACTTACCAAGATAGTACTTTCTTCTTTTACCTCTAACATTTAAAGACAACCGTTTCTTTACAAGAGGAATCCCTTTTATCATTAAATCAGGACCAAACCGTGCCCTAAGCTCCTCTAAAGATATTGTTAAACTTGCACAGTTAAAAACAATTTCTTCAGTTATTGGTTGGTGCACTGTAATGCGCGAAAACTTCTTTGGGCTTCCTTGCTGACCAAATTCACTAGCATTTTCTGAAAGTTCATTCCTTTGCTTATACTCAAGCAATATAACCTCTGACCCATTAACAGCAAAATTCGCCTCTAATAAGCTCCCTTCTTTAAGGCTAACTGATACAGGATAAACTTTACAGAAATTAATAAGATTCCAAGTCTTATTGTGCCTTACGGGAAGATGTCTAACTCTTACCCGCTTAGCCCCAGCCTCTTTTAACAACTTAAACATCTTTTTGCTTTTAATGTTAACTGTGCCTGGATTCTCTCTGCTGATAGTCATAAGTAGTTTCCATTCGTTAGAACTATTGGTTGTATATTCAACGCGAATAAAATCATCGAAAGTTGTAAAATCAGAATCTACCCCAAGAGAAACTACTCTTATCGGCCAGCCATCTATTAACCAAACAAGCAAACGAGCGTTACTAAATGGTGTAAAGAAACCTTCATCTCTACCAGCATCTATAAGAAATTTTCCGTTTGAATCAGTTGGCACTCCGGCAACAAACCCAGTCCAAGCTATGCGTCGTAAATAAGAAATACTGCTAAAATCTAATTTATAGATGTTTCCTTCGCGATCATACACTTCAAAAGCAATCTCTAACCTTGGATTGCTTCGATCAAAGGCAGACTTTGACATAGCCCTTAAAAGTGGGGGTTGACCATTGTCTTTTTTCGCTAAGAATAACCGAACTGGCCCAGGAGATTGATGATACACTCCGTAGTTATGATTAAAAAGCCAAACGGTACTGACTGAAGTCGACTTACTAGCAACCGTAGTTGATTTTCCTTCAAGTACCAATAAATCATGTTCTCCAAAAAATTTATTTAAGTAAAACTTTAACAACGCCACTGCTTCTTTTTTCTTTTTTCCTGCATATTGATAATCCCGCTGATGATAAAGAATATTTCCCTTCATGTCTAGAATTAAATGGTGCCCCCTGGCAACCAAATCTTGTCGCTTAGATACCTCGCCTCTTCTTCCTATTCCGGAATAATTAGAACGTGGACGATTATGATGGGTATCTTTTAAAACCTTAATGAAATTTCTCTCCCAAGGTTTAACGTCAAACTTATCAGATAGAATATTCTTGGCGCTTGTCGTAACTATCGGACTAGAAGCTTTCTCGCTTTTATCGCTAAATAATTTCGCTGTAAGTTTTTCATAATCATCCGGCCTAGGATTTACAAAATGCCAATTCATAACAGCTAAGATATCATCTGCCTGCTCTTCGGTAGCACCAACAAATACTACACCCAACGTATCCCCGATCTCTAAGTCGCGTAATGCTGAAAAGCCTTGCCTTTCAATATTTTTAAATACAATCTCTGAAGATTCAGGAAAGACTGTCTTACACGACAGAAGAGTTATTTTTATACCCCATTTTATTTTTATCCTTTCTGATAAGTAACCTAAGCCCTGGGATATGCAGAAACGTTCATCGGTTAAATCCCTTTCCACTGTAATCTGCCTAAATTCTTGCTGCTCTAAATCTAAAGTTACAAAAGTGTTTGAATCACTTTTGTAACTTTGTGCCAGGGGCGAGCTGATTGGCTTGCCATCAACGAAATAAATAGAAGGGTCCCTTTTTTCCAATCTATTAAGCACTTCGCCTGCCCTTTTGACTACAGATTGGGGCAAATCTCCACTTAATCTCCATATCTTATTAAAAGACGCTAATCTCTCTATTTTTGCTGTACAAAAGCAATTACCTATATCTTCCAACACAGCAAGCGAAAATAGGATAACTTCAGAGCTCGTATCATCCAAAGCTTTACGGTAGAATACATTTCTTACTCTACTCAGGTAAATTTGCCTATCTGCATCCGGCAATTTATTATAAACATTCCATATAACCTGATATAACTTTAACCTTCTTTGACTTGTAAGTATAGCTTTGCCGTAATGGAATTTTTCATGCGAAACTTCTATGCCTTCAGCTACCGTTAACAATAACTCTAGGGCTTGCCGGCAAGGATGCTCTAAAGAATCATTAAGGTAAAGATCTACTACCTCCCATTTAGACTTTTCTAAAGAAGGCAGAAATACTTTCCCCATAACTTCAGTAAAATCACCTAATTCTGTCTGTATGCTGGTTAGCTTAAAGACCAAAGACTCTGAAACCTTTTGGCCCAAAAAACTATCAACTATTATTCCTAACCAGGCAACAAAATCTTTTCTTAAAGAGCTGTCTATTGGAAGCTGCTCTATTTTATTGGACAAAGAAATGGCTAACTTGCAGAAATATAGCTTTTCAACAAGGTTAACATCTTTCTTTCCGGAATTAGATTTTATGCCGGAAAAAACCTTATTTAGTTCCGGCTCATCTTGAGCAATAATCACAGCTTCTTTCATACACATAAAAGACAAACGAATAAAAAAGTTCTTAAAATCTACTGCTTTTAGTAGGTGCTCTATTAAACTTAACCTCTCCTCCTGCGATTTAGCCATAGAGCCTGCTACCTGCAAGCATCTATCGGCCATAGATAAATCACTTGCTGAATACGCTTTATCGGAATAAACAAAAGCTATTAGTTTATCCGCTACCTTGTCTCTGTATATCTTCTCTAATTCTAATCCCTTCAACACCTTAAGAGCCTTAATTCTTATGAGCCTATCTGCTGGTTTATATGCATACTTGTTAAATCCCAATATACCTAAACTTCCTGCTATGGCCTCAAAACAGCCGAACAATATTTCCCTACTATAACCAGTAAGCCACCCTATAAGCCTGGCTTCCTTAAAAGCAGGTAATAATGAGTCTTGAATAACAAGCAGGCTCAATTCTCCTAAAATGGCTACTCCGGATAAAACAATAAAAGTTTTACATATGATTTGCGTGAGCCTATCCAGCGATTGAATAAAACGGGAACGAATTAAGAGGCTTGAGCCCTTATCAAGATAATCTAAATAAAAAAGCATTTTGGCGTAATTCGTCGCTCTCTTTACCACCGCTTCTTTACGGTAAACTTTATTACCTAAATTATTTGTAATTGAATTGACTATTCTTTCTATGTTTCCATCGTAAATCACAGACAGTCTGTTTAAACCGAGCTTGTTTACATACCCCTTAAGCGTAGAATCGGAAGTTTTCTCATTCGCAGTCCAACCCGTCCTTAAAATATCAACAAGGGTAAAAAAGTTTGCAAGAACCTCGAGTATGTTTTGGTTTTTAAGATACGGGAGCTCTCTTTTTACATACTCACTATTCGAACTAAGTAGCCCCGCTAATTGATCTTTTCCGTCTAAAGCATTATTCTTCTTGAGCAGGGGCGAGCTGATTGGTTTATCCTCGAGTGAGAAAATAAAAGCGTCCCCTTTTACTGAACTTAATTTAATCGGGCTTGAAAACTTACCTTCGGAACTTACCTGTGCTTGCTCAATTGTAACCTCTGTCAATAATACAAGCTCACCGAATTCCTTGAATCCCCTCAAGGAACCGATATCGCGGAGCTGGCCAAAATGATTATCCTTTTCGTCTTTTGCTCTCCGGTTAAATTTAGTCCTGGGTTCAAAAACAAGAAAAATCACATTATTGCCGATAAGCCTTGCATAACCCTTGAAAGACCTTTTGGCAAAATAAAGACGCTTAACATCTGTGCCCCAAGCTGGCGGAATTTTATGCCTGTAGTGCGGTTTATCAGGGCCTTCAATAAAACTTTTTACCTTTACTTCAATCTCTCTAATCGGAAATTTCTCTAGGACTTTCGCTTCAGTCCAATTGCTATCAATAAACCAAACCTTGTATTCCTGCCTAATAGGCTGCTTTCGAGTTATTTCTTTTTTAGCCTTATACGAAGTCTCTAGATTTTTCTTATAATCCAGCAATGTCTTGTTATTTGCAATGTGATAGTTAAGCTTAAGCCAATTACTTATCACCTCAAACACAGTCTTAGAAAAAATATCAGCAACCTCCTCAACTTCTATCTCTTTCCCAAGCGCCTGGATTAAGCTCGTATAAGAAGGTGCTTCGCTGATTATCTCCTGCATTTTATCCTCAGTTATCCTTTTTAGCTTAGCTTTGACTTTCGCCTGCGCAGCCTTTTCTTCCCTGCTTACTACATGAATAACTGCGCTTTTGGGACTGCCTATGACAAATTCTGGCTTCTTTATAGTGGGCATTATTGAAGCAGGCTTTACCTTAATAGACGACTTTATTAAAGGTCCCTCGCAACTTTTATTTTTACGAAGCATAAAAATTCTGATGAGCACTATTCCTGCGGCAAGGCCGCCGATTGATAAAATAAGTATTGGCCAAGTCTTAGAATCAGCGTGCTTCTCAGGCCCTTTCTCTTCCTGCATTAACCTAGCTTGTTCTGCTACTAATGGTATTCTGTCCAACAAAATCGCCAACGATCCGATCGCTTGAGCAGGATTTTCTTTAAAAAGGTTGATATATTCCTTCATATATGAATACCTAATACAAAGTAAACATCCCTGCTCAGCGGTCATAACCATTCTCTCCCCGTCTATAACAAGACTCTGGTCATTGACAATCACAACCGCGAGGAGTTTCTTCAAAGATGCAGGCTTAGCTATAAGAATTGCCTCGGAGAGTAATTCAATCGGGTTTAGCTCTTTTACATATTGCTGATGTTCCTGGAACATTTGCTTAAGCACCGGACCGATAGGAAGACCTGTTGTCTTGCCGAAATAATTTTCCTTTTTGCTTCCTAAAAGCCAGTAATGATTCTCAATGCTGGAATCAGGCAAAATAATAAGTTGCTTAGCCTTTTTTACTGCGCCATCCTTACTCACCTGAATATTCAAAGTAGAAGGCGCAAGCAGGATAAGTGCTGATACTATGGTCAAAACCCTTGTACAGCCTTTAATAGACGGGAAATGTTTGGCTCTAAACGAAGAGAGCGGCGAGCTGATCCCGTTATTAGCGGATAGTAGATTATCGTTATGAGCTTCACTGAACGCTAAACGTCCTTCAACAAGTTTATGATTATCTACAGAAGGACCCTGAGTATTCCCGAAGGGCTCTTCGCTAACCGCTAAAGAAGCCACCGGCGAGCTTAAACCTTTATCGTCGTGCGTACCGCTCGTCCCGTGTCCCGAGACTTCGGGATTTACGGGACGTACTGCGTACCGTGAAGGTAAGCCGATAAAGGCAATTTTTCCACCAAGCCAAACAAATAATCCTAAGCCCGTAAGAAGACCGGGTAGTGGAATACAGCCGTACATACCGGACAAAAACCATTCCACAAGAGGACCAAAGCTAAGGGCAAATAAAATAGTGACTCCTAAAAAGCCAACAGTTTTATTCAATATCCTTGGATGGCTTAAGCTTTCCCAGATTAATCCGCCTATCCCAACCGCCGTAGCTATATCAGCTATGTTTATAGAATAAGGAGAATTATATATATTCTTAAATATCTCCAGGTAATCTACCTGATAACCCAACGAAAGTGTTATCAAATGCGCAGTAAGCCCGCCTACAAGCAATCCGAATATCGCTTTTGCCTTGCCCTGGCCGATAAATTCCTTAACCTTATTCACCGTCCAAGCTGAAATAATTAATACCCCGGCTGTAGCCAGAACATCGGCCAAGCTGATATGGCCTGAAAAAATATGGGTATTTATCTCAAGCCAGTTCTTTGCTAGTCCAAAATGCGGTTTGAATAAAGCTACCGTTAATTTTGTAATTAAATCAACACTTGCAACGACTGCAGCTATTACTCCGCCCTTTCTTATCCATCCATTGCTTCCAACCGGACTGCTATCTATTGAGCTTGTCACCGGACTGCTGGATCTAGACTTAACTGCGATAGAAAAGTCGGTTTGTTTTTGACCTTCTTGAAAATAAGTAACTCCGCTATGAAACTCATCTTTGGACCAGAAGATTGCGTCGCCTTCGCCTTCATTGTATATAAATAGGCCGCCGTCTTTATTAGTGTTGCGAATAATCTTCCGGACGAGCCCCTGATTAAGCTGAGGCTCTTTTCTAAAGAAATCCGTCAAACCGCGCATGGAAATAATGTCGTATTTTTCTTTAAAAACAAGGGTCCATTGCTCTTTACCAAATAAATCAACATATCTGTATTCAAAGCTAAAATCAATGCTTTGGTGTTTCCTGTTCTCTTTAAAAAGCCGGGCCTCTTGAAGATGCCACAAAGATACATCATGCCCGATTACATCAACTTTCCAGTTTATCTTATCGATATCACCTTCTTTAAGTAGTGAATTTTTAATTACCCTCTCAAAGAATGAAAACTCATAAAATTTAATTTTTCTATCATTTCCCACCCCGATAATTTTCAGCGATATATTAAAATCATTCCGTTCTTTCTTTATTTTTATTAGTTGCCCGATAAATTTTTCAAGTTTCTTATCAGTTCTTGCCTCAATAGGCCAGGCATCACCGGACCAGCCTTTATTTAGTGCTAACCCCAGCCTTAAACCCAATAAAGTTAGCTCTCTCTCAATTTCTTCACCAGAAGGCTGCATAAGAAAATCCCTATATTCCTGCAAGTTAGCTTTTTGAGAATTCTCAGCTTTTAGTAACAGATAAGGCAGAAAATGGACTTCTGAAAACTCAGGAAAATATTCCACGCTTCTTCGAACATTGCCTGAATCTACAAGATACTCCATAATCTCTCTGGCTGTCTTTTCTTCTTCTGTAAGCGTCCTGCCTAAGTCAGCCCATAATATGTCCTTACCTAGCGGCGAGCTTATACGGCACGGATATCTGTAAACTATCGTAGCGGCGATGATATTTTCGGATATGATTAGCTTGCCTATAGCAATTTTTTCTGACGGACTCTGCAAGACAACAGCAAAACGAGCCCCCGGTCTTGCCTGCCTCAGTAATACCATTCTTAAATAGTGGTTTAAATCACTCTCTGATGGACAGCAATCAGAAAGAGTAAACCAATTCCTGGGACGACCCTTAAGTTCAAAGTTCCTAGAAGAAATAATGCCGATAGAGTCGATTTTTCCCTCACGATACAATGAAAGCACTTTTCTAACAACCTCATCCAGACTTAAATTACATACGGGCTTACCCTGTTCCCCATACAATTTCAACGGCGAGCTTACCCCTTTTCCTAGAGTTACAAAAGTGTTTGAATCACTTTTGTAACTTTGTGCCAGGGGCGAGCTGATTGGCTTGCCATCAACGAAATAAATATAAGCGTCCCCATCTGTTACATAACTGCTTGAATAAGTTATGTAACAGATAGCGCACATAGTCAACCTTCCAGCAAACTTTGTTAATGCGGTCTTAAGCGGGCTACTTACACTAATGCCTGTAATATCTACAATAACAGTAGCCATACCTATCTCCGTATCAGGTAAAACATCTTGATGCGGCTTTGTATAGCTAACGGTAAAACCGAAACGTATCTTGTCCTTGGCATACCCCGGAGTGGTACCGTAAAAAGCCGCTAACATCGCTATTTGACCACGTAACTCTGAATCCAGGAAATCTCTGAAAAGCAGTGGATTATCTTCAACCTCAAAAACAAGCGGTGGTTCCGGCTCAAATAAATCATCTTTATACCTGTAGATAATCCGCATTACATGGAACGGTTTTCTGCGATAGGAATCAAATAATTCTTGGACTATTCTTCCAAATGTAAAATCTGCTTCTGGAATACCGCTTTTACCACGCAGCTTCATAGGAGAGCTAGCGAAGGAATCTTTTAAGTATTTCGGCTTTAGCGGCTCCTCAGACCTACTAAGTGACGAGCTGATTGGCTTGCCATCAACGAAATAAATAGAAGCGTCCCCTTTTTTAAGCGAAATTCCGGTATCTATCTTTCTGCAGACAGCCCAGGAACTTGCATAACTCAATGAAGCTTGTCCTTGTGAAATTAATAGGCCCTCCCAGGAATTACTACTTAAGCCTAGCCTAGCCAGGTGCGACAGCTGAAAATACTTCTTAACAACAGCAACATCGAATTTGATGCCGGTCATAAGCATAAACCCTTGCTCAGAGACATCAGTGTTAAGCTTGCTCCAAAACTTCTCCTCTTCAGCCATTACGCCCAGCCAGCCGGGGAAACTGACAAACGTCAAATCAACTTCTTCATCATCTCTAACAGCTTCCCGGCAAAAATAATCTAAGGGACGTAAGGCCAAATAAATCTGTCTGTTTGAACTTACTCTGACCGTCAAAACGCAAGTTTCTGTTTTCGTAAGCTTGTCTTTTATATTGGACGGTGTCTCAATAAGCTCAAAACCATAACCACTGGAAATAAGCGCGGGGAAATTCTGCCAGTCTTTACATATAGGGTCTACTAAAATAATCTTCTCAAGACTAGGAAACAAATTGACGATTATCCGCAAGTAATCTTTTCTCGGACCGTGCGCTACTGACAAGGCGAGCTTGGGCTGAAACTTCTCTTTCTCAAAGAATCCCTGCAAGGATTGGTACCAGGGAAAATCAGAAAAGAAGTCCCAAATATAACCGCTATTTGAATAATCCTGAAAACCGACTTGCCCTGCCGCTTTTTCGCCCTTTAAAGAAGACGAAATAATATTTTTCATTGGTGAACTGAAGCCGTTTCCGGATAAGGCTTTCTTTAGAATAATGGTGTAAGCTCCGGGCAAGCTTTTTCCGATTACATCAATACCACTAATATCAAAATTCAATTCTTGGGCTCTTTTGTATGCATCATAGGGCTGATTATTTTGAAAACTGGCTCCGGCAAGAACAAAAAAACCTCCTTCTTCAATAATCTCCCAGCTATGCCTAAGACAAATTAAGAAAATTTTATCCATTTTCTGAAAAGGATAGCCGTAAACCCTATCCCAAAGGTTAGTTTTCTTAGCATGCAGACGGATAAAAAACGGCAAATTATACCAAATAGCGACTGAACATTTATTATCTATCTCCGCTATCTGGGCTTTTATAAACTTAGCTTTTACTTTCTCTGCCTCTTTTGATGCCTGCCAGCTAATATGGCCGGAAGTTTCAGCCGGAAAATCAGCATCGAAGTTTATAACCTCATAATTATCGAATGAAAGAAGAGGCATAAAACCGCTACAGAGATTAAATACCGATGCCTTACCGGCTAGCCCCTCTTTAAAAGAAGGCATATTAAAAATAAGCTGGATATTAGCCTGCTGTTCGAATCTCTTAAGGTCTGGGTTTTTGATAAAATAATCATAAAAAGAAGCGCCTCGGCCATAATAGGTTATCGGCACTGCCCTACGTATTGCTGGAGCACCCCCGAGCAGTGTCTTCATCGGACTTGAGGCCTTCTTAGGCCTGACTATTATACATTTCTTGCCATTTGCACTATCCGGACGAATGCTAACTCTGGCATCCAGAATATCAAAATTAGGGTTCAAAGAATTAACCCCTCCTGATTTGATCAAATGCTTACCTAAGTTATGGCATATATCCAGCTGACCAACCCCCTTAATTCCCCAGAAAAATTTTATCCGCCAAAACATAATACTACCGATGCCGAACTCCTCTGCCATTTCAACCAACTTATCAGGAAAGGAATGAAACATATAATCTAAAGGATCAACTGATTCTCTAAGAAACGACCAGATATCACCAAGGCCGTCTTTTTTTCGCAGGGACTGCCGAACCATAGCAGCGAATCCCGGCAAAGAACCTTCATTCTTCACCAACATTTCAATAAGAGTATGGTTATCGGTATGTCCTCTAAAACATACGTCTACCTTCTTTTTGCGAGTAAAATCTAAGACGATAATCGTCCTTTGCTTTTGCCTATGAATTCTTACTGTTCGGCCAGAATCCGCTGTTATATCCTGAACCTTAAGATTCCGATACCAGAGAATTCTTGACGCCCTCTGGATAGCCTTGATAATCTCCCTTATATCTGCATATCCGCTAGGACTTTCAAGGAAACTCTTCTTTTTAAAAAGGCTTACAAGCTTTTTAAGAAGCCTTTGAAGCAATCCCCTAACCTCAGTAAAATAATTCAATATTTCCAACTGCAATTCTTTCTTATTAATCGGTGAACTGCAAACGCCCTTAGAGGCTTTGCCCTTATTTATCCATTCATATGAAATAACCGGCAGCAATAAATCCTTGGCTCCTTTAGTCGCCAGCCATTGACCGCCAGGGCCAAGAGAACATATATTCCAATCTTGACCTACGGTTATGCTCTCCTTCTGTTTTCCGCCCCTTGCTATTGTTATTGATAAAAATTTTACTTTGTAGCTGCGGCCCATCCTGTACATACCTTCAGTGCCATAGACACAGGGGATAACCACTGCGCCAAGGCCTCCCTTTTGGTTACAGGCAATGACCAATAGTTGGTCGATATTAATATTTCTGCAAACTTCGTTTATAATGTCTCGTAGTGCAACCTTCGATGCGCTCAGCTTTCTATTATTTGTGGTTCCGTGTATTGCTATGGCAGGGCCTTCATAAAAATAGATCTTCTTTATTTTTGCTCCCCTTCCTTGGCTTTTCCATTCCACTAAAATAAATCTGCCAAAAGGTAGATATTCGATAACACCATTTGGACGAAGATTCCCTGGACTAAGGCGTTCTACTTCATTGAGATAAAATCTAGTGGCCTTCTTTGCGTCTACAACAATAGTTGTAAGCTCGTTTCGACTAATATATTTATCCATGCTTATGCGGCCTGTTCTATTAGCTGACGTGTTTCTATTATTAAACTTTCGATACGCCTTATTCTTCAGCGGGGAACTGATCTCTTCCTCGGTCTTCTGCGCGCGATCCGTTGCAATCTTTACAAAACTGTTTGAATCAATTTTGTAAAGTTTAATCAGGGGCGAGCTGATTGGCTTGCCATCAACGAAATAAATAGAAGCGTCCCCTTTTTTAATAATCTCGCCGAGCTTTAATAAATCTTCTACCGAAACCGTTATGAACTTTATCTTTCCTCTTATATTTAAATTGAAAAATACTTTATCGGAACAAGATAAAATGCTGGGCTTCTCATAAAGATACCTTACCGCTTCTATGTACCTTCTTAATTGCTTAATTTGGGACAAATACCTGTACGGACTCGTTAAGAACAGATTTCTACCCGTCTGGCCATAACACAGAGTCGACTTAACAAAGTCTCTTCGCAGCCTTTTAACCGGATAGCCGTAGCGTATGGCTATGGCTGCGTGGTTATCAAATTCGCCTCCGAAAAATATCTTACCTTCACTGGGATTTATCAATACTGCCGTACCGGGCTCCGGAAAAGAATCATCAATAACTTTCCTTTCTTCAAGCCAATCGAATATTTTGCCTATAGAAAATTTGAAATTGGCCGGGCTTGAAGATTCTTGCCGGTCAAAGCTCTTTATCTTTCTTTTAACCTCTTTTAAAGTACGCTTCTGCCATCTCTTTACGCGATTTGTCTCTAAGTCCTCGTCGGAGAAAGCTCCGAATGTCTCTGAACACAAGACATCTTTTCCCAATACCTCTGCTGTGAATATCGCCCTTTCTTTTGTAAAGACTCCTTCAACCGTAACTCTTACAAAGTTGCCCTTTTCAATGCATAATTGCAATATACCCATTGGAGTATTGGCCGGTTGCAAGACCGAAGATTGATCGATATCCGATAAATTCGTAAGAAAAATTCGAAGTTTACTCTTAGCTTCCGCCAATTCTAGTTTCTTAAAAATATAACTGAATGCCCTGCTTTCTAAGGCATGAATCATGAAAGGCGCTTTAAAAATAAAAGTTGATTGTCTAAAGGGGGCTCTTTCGTATTTCTTTGCCGGGCTTGAGGCTTTTTCCACCCGTAAAAATAATTGGCCGTTTACCGTCATCTCCAGCGAGGAAAGCCCGTCTAAAACAAAAAGAGGCGATCTATAAAGGTCGCAAAAATAAACCCTTGCTTTCAGCTGGTTCTCTAACTTATAGGCTCTTAGTATATAACCTTTGTTATATACCTCTTCGCGCATGGCAAATAAAAAATCTCTTATCTCGATTAGATGAGTGTTTTTGTCATCCAGGTTAGCGAGAAAATACTCGGGCTGATCCTCGGGGAACTTGACAGCCTCGAGGGTCTTTACAAAACGCATATCGCTAGACTCTTTCTCGATGTCTTTTATCTTCTTCCAGTATTTTTCTACAAGATCAGGATTTGCGTCTATTAAGGCCTGAGTATACAGTGCCCCCGCGATGCCCAATTCGTCTTTAAGCGTATGAATTAGCCTTTTTTCTTCGGAACTGTATAAATAATCCGGATAAGAATGTAAATCATATTCCAACGGCCAGTCAAATATCTTGAAATCAAAAGGCAATACCGGCAAAACCTCACTTGCTTCATCCCAGCCCATTTCAATAACTACCGGAAAACTGGAAGAAGTCGTCTTCTGAACTAAACGCATTCCTTCTGTTTTGATGGCTATATCGACCTTTCTATTAAAATACAAACTTCTAAGTTTTAATATACGATGAGAAAGATAAACCCGCTGCCAGTAATCCGGGGTGTTGAACAAATTAGTAAATAAATTCAAGAAATCCAGGATTAAGGATTTAAAATCCGCTAAAGAAATATCTTCTTTAATAAATGATTTCCTTAAACCTGGTGTTAATTCTATGGGAAACGTCTGATTAAAAGCAGAACTTACTTTATATCTCCTGAAACCCCGCCCAATCGGGCTTGACAAAGTAGGAGAAAAGAGGTCGGGGCGCGCCCCGTAAATACCGATTTCTCGGGAAACGAGGCAAGCTGGAGCACCTGCAACCCTGCCTGGCCGGCAGGCAGGCACGTAGAGGCTACTCCGGGGAATTACGCGCCCGAACCAAATAAAGTCAAAAATAGAGGCAGCCCTCACCAACCAAGATAAAGACTGCCTCGGGACGTGGTGAAACTTTACGTCCCTGCTTACAGGGTAAATGAAAGGAAATACATTTGAGCTTACGCCAAGCTTGGCTAGCCGGCTCCCTAAAGGTGAGGAATTCTGCCCAGCAGGAAAAATAAGTATTTGGACTCCCGGAATTAAAGACTCTCCTGCCTCCCAAAATGTGTGTTTAATACCCAAAATATATCTATCCGGGGATTGCAAGATTCTCCAATCATGAGAAAGTGAATTATAATCAGGCAGATTCTCAAATGCATTTAAAGCAACTTTCTGTGCGATTTTGTCTTTTCCTTGAAGCTTTAAAGGATTTGGCAGAAAATCACCGATCAAAGTTTTTTCTTTTACAACAAATCGGCCAATACCTAAAAAGGTTCCACTGGCCAGCAAATCCTTGTCTCCATCAAAAGAAGCAAGTGAAACTGTATAACGGCCGGGCTTAGTCTCCTCTCTTGCCCCGTATTCACTAAAGATACGTCCTAATCTAATTCCAAGCATCGATGCTTCTTCAAGTTCCGCAAGGCAAGGCGTCACTACGGTCAACTCTTCTTGCAAGCCTTGTCTATCCCAAATTAATTTAAGCATCCTGAAGCTTTTACTCTCAGGATGTAAGGGGTCAAGCCGGGCATATTCAATAGAGGAAAACCCTCCGTCATTTCCCATGGGCCTTATCGGGCTCGAGGACTCAGAAGTTTTACCATTGAGCATAAATCTTATATACAAGACTCCGGTCTTAAAAGTATCGCCGGGATTTTTAAAGTAATCGTAAAGATAAAAATCTCCTCTTTTAATAACCTCTTTAGGGCTGTTAACCTTGGTATAGCTCTGCTCCCTTAATGCTTCTCCTAAAACCGCGCCCCAGATATGGGCCTTTTGGACAAAGCCGTCAGGTAACTCAATTCTTATTCTCTTACCTAGCTTAGCCCAATAAAATCGGAATGGATTTTTAATCAAAAATGTGTCTAGTCCGAAACATTCCAGCCCTTTGGGAAAAGAACCCCTGTTTACCATAAAAGGCAAGTTAAATAAAGTCCTCACCTTAGCTTCTTTCTTGCTGCACTCTGAAAGCGATATGTTAGGCTTATCTTTCCTGGAGTTAGCAATTATCTCGCCGTCGTTTACAGGATAGAAAAATCCGGAGGTTACCTTCTCGGAAAGAGGGCTTGAAGAAACAGCCTCTGCCTGACTAAGATATAATTTATACTTTTCTCTGATTTCTTGTGCTTTAGGGTGTTTAGCCCAAAGCATCCTAAGACGGTTTTCTACTTCCGGATCCGAGATGTCGAAATTTTCTAACATTACACTGCGGAAATACTTGACCACTTCGGGGCATGAAAGCTTATTTATTTTCCTGGAAGCCGTGCTTATTTTTCTATCCGCTGAAGCACCTATGTGGATAAGAGCGTCTTCTAGCGAACTTGGAAAGTACCAATCTCCGGCATCGTAGTGTCCACCCTTGCCCGAAACTTCACAAAAGTTATTCATTGTAAAAGCACTAAGCACAATACCTAAATCCCAGAACGAAAGCTTAGCTTCAACTACATAGTCGATTATTGTCTTTGCCTCAGCTACAGAGAATGAGCTTCTCTGTTTTAAAAAAGATAAGGCTTTACTTGATGGTATAATAGCAGCCTGAAGGACTTTCCTGCTTTTGGTATTCTTATAGCTAACTCCTAACCTTTTGATTAATACGGGAAAATTAAGCAAAATTTTTGTTTCCGGGCAAATACCTTCAAATACTATATACTCTTCTGCTATTCGATAAGCAGCTAAAAATCTTCTTTTCTCTTTAAAGGCGCCTGATAGACTGCTCATTGGTGTAGTAAACAAAATCCCTAAGAATCTTAAAAACATTATTCCTAATATTTTTAATTTAGAAAAAGATGATATTTTTTCCAAATCAGCAATATTAATATGGCTGGCCTTCTCTCTTATCAGAGAATCAAAATATTTTTTTGATGCACCCAGTTTAAAAATCCTGTTACATAAAGATACATAGCTTTGTCGCATGCTGCTCAACCAAAATGCAAATACTGAGCGCTTTATCTTAACCACAATACCCTCGCCCTCAAGAAGCCAAGCCGAACATTCCCAGCCTTTGCCTATAAATACAAGTGGCTTTTTAGAGGTAATCTTTAAAGGCGAAGAGGTAATATCATTGGCTGAAGACAGCCGTGATAATCTTATCGCATAAGTGCGTATATTGCTATTGTCCGGGGCAAGCATGTAGGCTTGCTGTGAATACTTTATCATCGGAGCAAAAAATACAGGATCGTTTGTTAAAACTAAGGCATGAGAAAATCCTCCTGATATTCCATATAACAAGTGACCTAGAATGCGGCCCAATGCTTTTCGATCCCTGTGTATTCCAAAACCAGCATCTACTAGCACCTTCTCGTCCACAGCTGTTTCGGCATCCCCGCTTAACCCTAAAAATTTATGCACATCTTCCCTGTGAATGCTAAAATCCAAAATCTCAATCTTTGCATTGGCCAACAGACGGCCTAAAAATACATGGGGACTACCTTTCGGATTCGCAAAGTCTATAGAGGCTAAGCTGGAGCCATTGTTATACCCAAGTCGATCTAAGAGAAAATAGCCGAATAAATGACTCATAGCGCAGTGAGATAAGAAATGTTTAGTAAGCCATTTCCCTCCTATCTCCATACCCCTTCCAAAAAGCTTGGCATCCTCATCTTCCAAGATGTTTAATAAAATCCCTAAATTATCGGCAAAAATGCTCTTAGCTTCCGGACTCTCGTCTTCAAAATAGTCTATTCCGCATCTGTAAGTACTGGCTTCGACAACGCTTGCTATATGGCCGTCTAAGCTATAATCCATAATAAAGGAATCGATAATTCCCAAGATTAAACCTGATTCATAGATTCTTTTTTTGTATTTTTTTATAAGCTCGGCGGGATTCTGATCAACGACAATTAATTTGGTAGGGCTGCAAAGAGCCAACGATATATTACTGACTACCGGCGGGCCGTTAATGACTCCTCTTTTAACAAACCAGTTATTTAAAACTGTATGTATATTTATAAATCTTAAAATTCCCCTATTGCTGCAAAATACCGCCTGCCTTACAGGTTCTCCTTTAAGTAGGCCGGAAAATAAGCCAGGGCTCTGTAAATTCAGACTCATCTTCTTAAACACTATATCCGGCACAGGTAAGGGAGAATTTGACTGGTAAGGAATCTCACTTATTAGAATCTCCTGCGGCTTCTGTTTAAACCGGAAATGAAAACCGCAAAATTGCACATGTTCGTCTCTTACGGCTAGAGACCTTTCTATGGGCACAATCCGGATTACCTGAACAGGGATAGATGCTGTTGGCGAAGCGGATTGACTGTTTTGGATATCTTCCAGAAGAGAAATTACTGCATTAAATTTGTCATTATAAGATTTTGCTTTCTCCCGGCTGATATTGATTAATCTAGCCCAGGCCTGTATGCCGTTTTGAACTTTTTCCTTCTCCTCTAAATCTGTGATTGATTCAATCTTTCCTAAATTAGGAATCACCTCTTCTTTAAAAGGAATATGGTCAAGACATAACACATGCCTAATTGAAAAAATCTCTCTTGTAATATCTCTGTAATCCTTAATAATACCTCGCTCAATTAAGCTACGTAAAGTCGTTAAAGCAGTCTCTACCTGCTCTTCTAGCTGTGTAATTATTCGATCTTGCGCTGGAGAAGAAAAGGTTGGGGATTCGGATTCTAGACTACCAGAAGACCAGCGGATAACAACCTCCCGAAAAAGAGCACGCAGAGCCAGAATCGCATCACGACGACTTACGAAATTAAGGGTATTTATAGCCTCCATGAAATTCTTATTTCTGGCTTGAGATTCACTAAGTCTATCAATTATCATTAGAATACGGTCTCTGCCGGAGCCTTTAAATTTCATAAAAGAACTAACTCTGGCTGATCCCATGATGATTTCAATGGCTGCCTTAATATCATCTCTATTGCCGGGTAAATTTATCAATTCATCCCCTAGTTCGTCTATATCTTTTATCCCGGAATACTTCTGCCGATAGGCCTGTTCTCCATCCCAGGGAGCAGACGTCCGTAAATCGTAGTCCCCAAGATTCTTTTGCGGAAAAAAGAGCAACGTCTCTTTCATCGACGGTATTATTCTTCTAAAGAATTGGTCGTAATCTTCTCCCTGACTGGTTACAATTTGACCTATCCGCCCAAGCCAATTATCCCTCCATATCACTTTATCAGCTGGAGAACTGGCAACCGGGGTTAATTGATACAAAACACCCCGCTTTGTTCCCAGCGAACAAGGCACTGAAACAAACTTACAAGAAGTAGGCAAAACTTTACCGCCCTCAATAACCCTTTGTATCATGACATACAAGAAAGGAATCTGGTCTGAATAGAAAATTTCTCCTGTTTTCGGGTTTCTTCCTCCCATAAATTCCGGCACGCTGAAAAGAATCGTCCCCTCGGCTCTATTTTTAACCCTGGCTATTCCTTCGACAATCTTGCCGATCTTATCAGGCCGCCAGGTAGGAGGAGCTTTAGAGGAAAGCTGGGCGTTAAGTTGACTCGGAGTTATGACATCCGTAGCAACTACATGCGTAAATGCGCCTTTAAGAGTGTTTTGAATTTCGAATCTTGAAAAATCTCCCTCAATAAGATGAAAACTGCCGCCTGCCGCCGAGATAGAAGATTTAAGCTCGCTATATCTTAGCTTCAATGCTGCTATGACTTCGGGTTTTTTCTCAACGCTTACGGCATTCGCTCCGAAAAGTGCAGCGATAAAAGAAAAACCGCCAAATAAGCCGCTTCCTATATCAAGTAAAGTATCCTTGGGTTTTATTCCCATGCTCTGCACAGTGTATCTGCCTCTTTCAAAAAGAAGCCCCTCATAGAAATGGCCGCCACCGTCAAATACCAGATCTTTCTTTTGCCATTCTTTCATCCAAGCCGCACCGGAAGGGATATGCTGCACGAATACCCGGCGTATCTCTTCTTGAGCAGCCCTGCTGAGAGGCGAAGAACTTGCACCCGAAGTGCCCCATGCCGGTTCGTCTAACCCACCCGGTCTATAAGCCCTGCCGGTAAGTTCATCGATAGCGTAACCTTGACTTATTAAATCCTGCCGGGTCTGCGTGGATACGTATCTTTCAAATGGCCTTATCTTATCAATATTATCAATCGGCGGCGGATTCCTATAAATACGGTCATCTCTATTCCTGTAAAACTCTTTCTCTATTTCCTTAAAACTTAAAGGAATACCTGCTTTAGCTAAATCCTCTTTGGTAAAAATCGGCTCATTAACTCCTATGGCCTTAAAGCAGTTTTCGCTTTCCGGATGTAATCCGGCTAAGACCAAGGCTGCGTACTGGGTAAGATAAAGACGCGTTTCCGGATATTGCAGGGCCAAAGACCAGTAATCAGGGGGTGAAACTCCTACACGCAGAGGCCCAAGCACTTCTCCGGCTGCCCTCCTAATTACCGCCGGATCAAACATACGCAAGATATTTAAAGGATCATCATATACAGCGGTAACGCCCCTGGATATCTCCTCCTTAACAAGATTTCTTGCCCTATTAAGGTCCTCTTCTCCGTCTGCCTCCAGAATTCCGCGCACAAAACGATTGCTGGAAACTTTTATCAGCGCTTCATCCTCGTAGAGAAACCCGTCATAGAGAAAAGTCATAGGCATTTTAATTCTGTTCTTTGACTTAGGATGCTTATTGAACCTTTCATACAAATTAGGATGCAATAAAGGATTTAATAATATATCCCTATCCGTAAGAAGAAGACCTCTGCCTATTTTTTGTACCGGCTGGTTAAGAAGAAGCACTTCGTAGCTGCTGTTTTTGAATCTAATGCGGCCTTCTAATAAAACCTCAAAGGACCCCCCTGAGTCCGAAGTCACCTTAACGGATTCTTTGGTGTATAATAGCGGCTTTAAGGAGCGGTTAGCAAGCTCCTTAAGCAATTCATCTAATGTATCAAGGGGCATCGATAAATGCAGATTCATTCCGACTTTAATCTCGGGGAATTCCTGAACTACGACCTGTATAATATTTGCAAGATATTTTATCGGTAAGGTATCTACGATTTGCCCGTCGCTATTCATATGTCTATTTCTATGGAAAGCATCGCCGGTAAAACTTAAGATTATAAAAACCGGCTTTTTGCCCCTGGTTTTTCGCTGTAGGTTAGTTTGCCAGATTTCAGATATATTATCTCTTGCATCATCTAATGTTTTTGCCCAGAAACCGCTTGTGCCCATGGTCAGAAAATCCGTTTTCGTTTCCAAAATAGCCAACTTGATAAGATCTTTTAAAAGCCAAGGGTCACCGCCGGTAAGAAGAGGCGGAATTCCTGCCTCATAAGCCCAATCCAGGGCTCCCAACAACTCAGCCTTGCTTAAAACACCTCTTCTATACAAAAATCCGAGTTGACAATGCCGGCAGGGAAGAACGCAGCGGCCGGTAAGAACTATTACAAATGGCTCAAAATTGCCGAACATTGAATCTTTAAATCTATTGTTGAGTAAACCGATTATCTTTAATCTCTTCCTATCTAACCGGCTGTCAATGAAAGAATAGACGTACTTTTCTTTGGCGACTACGCGTTCTTTTTCATGCAAGTATTCCTGCCGGTTCCAGAGCTGATAATTATGCTGGATGAGCTTGACTAAAGGATAGACTTGGGCCGCCTCGCAACCTGCGAGATATTCGCCAGCTTGAACAAACATCTCAAACCCTTCCGCGTTATCGATAATATGCTGGCCGATATAAACAAATCTCTGAAAATCGGAATCGATTTCGGCGATAGGGATCAACCATCGTAAATGAAAAGATCCCTCAAAACTTATCGAATCGATGAATTCCAACTGCTTAGATCTGGGGATTTCTTCCCGCAAAAAGTTTACTGCATATAATAGCAAGGCTAAATTAGTAAAGGCTGGCTCTAATAAATCATCCTGCCCAATATTATGATTGACCATATCATTGAAAATTAAAAACGCCGAAGAAAAAACCCTATTCTTTTCAGAAAGGTATTGGTCTAAAGGATCCTGAATGGGTCCGGGTAATATTTCCTTTCCGGAAGCCCCGCTTGTACTTTTTGCTTTAATAATGGGTTCTACTGTTTGACCGGACTGGTAAAGTTTAATAAGCTCTCTTAAGCCTAAAGCCTTCTCACGCGGCTTTCCCATCTGCTTTCTAAGCTCTTGCTTTTTGTGTTCCTTTCTCTGAGTTCTAAGCTTCATCTGTTTCTGGGCTCTTCTTTTTGCCGCCTGCTTATTCTTCTTCTTAGCCGGGGAGCTTAAGGCCGTATCCTGGAAAATGGAAGATAGTGAGCTTTCTGCCTTAATCATACGGGAAGTTATTATTGTCTTTCTTATAAACTTTTTTATCTCTCTTAAGCTTGTTACTGCTTCCTGATGGTTCGGTATTACTATAATATCCTGGCCGCTGTTTATAAGCCTGGCGACCATTAACATTTCTTCGCTCTCTCTTCTTAGATACAGAAGCCCAAGACTTTTCGGACCTTTATAGGGCTGTAAAAACAACCTGCCGCTTGCTTTTTCAATCTTATTTTCTATCCGCTGTGTTGAAGAATAAAAAACAAAGCAGTCTCTTCCGCCTTCGCTTTTCAGACTGACTCCTCTTATCGAAAGTATGGAATTAGTAATAAAATCTGCATGCCGATTTTTTTTAAGAGGACTAGAAGATAAATTCCGTATTTGAGGAAGAATATTATTGAAGGAAAGTCTATTTTTATCAAAAACATATATCCTCGTTATCGCACTTAAAGGAACGTCTTCTGCGGCCCTGTTGCAATCATCATACCAACCGGTTATTCTTCGCTTATCAAGCTTAACGACAACAGATATAAAGTTTTCCGTTGGGTATTCTCCTTCCGGCTCAAAGGCATAGGGTAAAGCTTTTATCGGAGAAGGATCAGTATCTATAAACGGCCTTACTGCATGGGCAGTTACCCTTGAAAGAAGTAATCCTACTTTGGCAACCTCAAGTAAGTCTTTAATCGTTATCCTCATTCCCCGGTATCTTATATCTTGGCCTGTTTCCATTGAAGCCACAAGGCCTTTTCTTACCTTAAGTGAATTGGGCGGATTAAAATATTCCATATCCCATAAAAGTCTTCTTAATTCTTTCTCATCAGAAAAAATGCTGTCTTTTAATAATACTGAGGCTGATTTTAAAGCCTTTCTTCTTTTTCCCAAAGGAGAGCTGCCAGATGATGAAGCGGGGATTTCCGGATATCGATATGAAAGATGGCTGGGGTTTCTATTCCGGTCGTATTTTGTAGCCTTAACCTCATTCTTTATAGCTATTAAAACTAAATCCGGTGCCCTATCCACAAAGAAAATTCCCTGCGTTACTACGCCCGGGGTTATCTTAAGCATCCGCGCTGTCTTGGCAGGATTTATTATCATCTTCCTTGAGAAATCGGCATCGACAATAATCCTTCTTTCACGGTCGCCGGGCCTGAATATAGAGCTATCATCGTTTCTTCGTATAGACACCTTACCTGCCCCCATAATCTTTAACATAAACTTAACCAGATAAAAATAAGGCTGTTTTACCTCAAAGGGCAAAGAAAACTTGCCGAGAAATTCTTTCGACTTTTTACTTTCAGCGATAATAATTATCTGCCCTTCATCCTTTACCGCCCGCATATTTGCCAATTCATCGGTAAGGGCTCCTCCGCCGCCTTTGATTGCGTAGCCGTGACTGTCAACTTCATCTGCTCCGTCTACGATAATATCTATGCCCAAACCTTTCGCTTTAAGCTCTTCAAGCTCCATTATTTCAAATCCAAGGTTTCCAAGTAATTCTCTGGTCCTTGGCGAAGAAGAAATAACAATGATACTGTCCTTTATATCGCCGCAGAATATGTCTAATTCTTCAATAAAATGATTCCAGACATTTGTCCCGCTTCCCGCACCTAAGATCAATTTCTCGTTTAAATTCTTCTTTTTTAGGGCGGCCTCAAAGACGAGCTCAGCGGCATACTGCGAGACAAGGCGTTTCTCCTGCTCATAGTCTGAGAATTTTAAAACCCTCTTTGTTCTCTGAAAAACACTTGTTGCGTCCAAGGGCGATGAAAAAGCCTGAAGAATTATGACATCTTTATTTACTTTGCGAATATAACTTTCGGGGTAAAGACGGCGGGTTGGAGTATCTGTAAGAAAAGAAGATAAAGCGGCCCGGACACGGCTGAGGGACCATCCAGCCACGGAAGAGGTTACCCTCGGGGAATGACCGCGTCCGAACCGATTCAATACTATATTAAGATTGTTTCTTAGAAAATTAGGCAAGGAATATTTAAAGAAGAGGCCCGGGAGCGCTGGAGTACCACCAGCCACGGTGAGGCCACTCCGGGGAAAAACGCTCCCGAACCAATCTAATACTATTTTAAAACTATTATTAAAAAAAGCAAAAGGAAGAATGACTAGGGCAGGAAGGGCGAAAGGGATAGAAGAATCAATATTAATTTGAGGTGGACTGTTTATTGATAAAGAAAGCCACTCGGAAACCTGAGCAAGACTTGCTGCCGTAAGTCCAGTGCCTATCCGGTTGCCTCTGTTATGCAACATTTTTGTTTGAAACAAAAGTGTTGCATTAAAATCGCCGCCCAGAGGAGAACTGCCGGAATTATCTTCCGTCGGCAAGAGATAATCCTCAAGCTCAGGCCAGTCTTTTAAACAATGTTCAAAGAAATCTACAAATCGATTGCTTTCCATTCTCTCTCCGAAGGGCCCAAGCCAAGATTTTTCCAGTAAATACTGAAAATAGGCGCCGTCAACATAACCTCTTCTTTTACTGCCTATCTCCTTATCTATACCTAATAATCTAAAAGTATTTCTTACATCGCCTCTTACGGCAATATCATGCAATAAAACCATAAGATAAGCGTTGATGCTGTCAATCTTTACTGATCTTTTCTTGTTAAGAAATTCGGATATTTTTTCAGTAAATGCAGTATTGTCAAACAGGAAAAATAAAGGCCTTAGCAGAAGCTCAGACTCTGATAAAGCCTTCAAAATATGCGGATAGAAGTGGTACAAAGCCATAAAACAGGCGTATTCATAAGGCACTAAGTCGGCAAGAAGAACCGCCTGGATATGGTGGGTGTCACTGGCTTCATCATAACGTATGGAAGGCTTATTTCTTTCAATCGAATCGATGACGATATTTGTCTTAAGCTCTTTCTTCAACTTCGGCCGCCTGGGGAAGTTCTTAACTCTTGTATCCGATTGCAGGAACAAATTCCTCGAAAGAAAATCAAAAATTCCCTCAAGCCGTGCCTTAAGCTGACCCTGCGCAAACTCGCCAAGGCTTTTCAGGTTTTGATTATCCTTAAACTGAAATCCCTCTTCTGTAATAATAGCTTCGCCCAAATCAACCGATTCAAATTTAACTACTTTTTCGAAGACAGCAAATTCTTTATCCTCATAAACTCTATCAATTATCACAAAAGCCGTCCGGTCGATTCCATCGATGACTATCGTTATCGTGGGAGTAAAAATAATATCCGGGGTATGCTTAAAAACGCTGAGCATTGACGGCCAGCCGGTCTGTTTATCTAATTCAATCGAGACGGTGGGATTAATTATGCCTCCGTGGGGCTGGGAAAAATGACAGACTTCTATGGGAAGCAGCTGACCAGCCTTAGATTTTAAACCAATCTCTTTTATAAAGGCCGAGCGTAAGCTATCCCAGAATCCCTCGATAGCCGGCCATTTGTTGATAAACGAACGGCTAGGCTCCCAGCGGGCCCAGTCTATTATAGCCCTGTATCTACCGTTCTGGATCTCATCAAAAATTAAAGTATGATTTTTTAAAATCTTGAAAATTCTCTCTTGGCAGCCATCGATGTTTTCCACCTCCGGCATAATACGAGAAATATTTACGGTAACAGCTATAAATTCAGTAAAGAAGCTACCCACAAATCTTTTATTAACCTCCTCCTTTACAAACCTCTCTGATTTTACTCCCGGGCCGAAGTGGAAAATCCAATGGCTGCGATCACGCTTCTTTATCTCGGAGCGCAAGTCATAGGCTATCGATTCTAGTCTTTCCTCAAACCTCCTTAATAACCACAAAGCGATTTTTTCTCCGTAGACAGAATCGTAGCTTAGGCCGTTTACAGGGTCTATGGAGACTATAAAATCTGAATTCCACCAGGGCATAAACTCCATCTTAACCGGAGAACTGGAAAAACCTTCAGAAATCGTGAATTTGTCGCGATTTTTGAGCAATCTTGATGCTATCCTTGAGACCGGACCGTCATTTTCAAGGTCAGCTCTGTATTTCAAGCTTACTTCCACAGGCGGAGCTGAAACAATATCAAGCACCTGAACGGAAAAATTAAAGATATTATCGAGGCTACCTAAATCCCGGCCATGCTCAGCCATAATAAATATTCTCTGCAAGTAATCTTCAACCAGAAAGTTAATCCTGTCTATCTTTGTAACTTTCTCCATATCTGCCTTTTGGGTCCACCAGTTATAAAAGAAATCATAAGCCTCGCTGGAAGCCATCTCAGACAACTGAAGCAATATTTGCCTTACCTGCGCCAGCTCAGAAAATAAAGGCACAACTACTGACACAGCGACTCCCTTATTCTCTGCGGCAATTGGGGGCTTAAGAAACCCTAGCCGATTTTCAAAGCTTTGACTCCAGCCTTTAAGAAAAACCTCAAGGCCGTGAACAAGAAAAACTTTAGGCGACAATAAATCTGTCTTATATATTGCGCGGTATTCTTTCAATTCATAAGGAACAACTATACGCAAAGCCGGAGCTAAAACCGGGGAAAGAACTGATATACAACGGTAAAGTTTAGATTGCTTATCTGGATATCCCATGGAAATAAACTCTTTAAAGTCTACTGTAAGCATATTTAAGAAAGAATCTAGCCAGGCTCCTAGTTCTTTTGCGGACTTAACGCTATTATCCTTTTCAAAAACCTGCTTAAGCCTTCCCGCCCAAAACGCGCCCAGAATATAAACTGCTCTTTGGGCTTCAAGCCCTGACACCAGTCTGGAACGCTCCTCCTCTTTCAATTCCGGCTTATCAAGAATAAACTGGATTATAGCCCTATGCCCAGCTGAAGTACCTTTTCCTTCAAAAATATTATTTGGGTATTCGCCGCTAAGGGTCGAGTTTAAATAATCTATATCGCCATTAATCTCTTCAACCGAATCATTATCTTGTAAAAATCTATAGACAGCCCGCATGCTCGACTCAAGAGACTTAAGAGGGGAGCTTATTTCTTTCCAGGTACCGGCTAATACATATACTTCCTTAATATAGTCTCTGGTGTGTTTGCCTGATTTTCTTCCTTGCAAAAGTTCCTCCATTAAATTCAGCACTTCCTCGGCTACCCTCTCGTCTTTAACTCCAACCACCTTAACATCTGCCCTAACCCCGTCAACCAAACAAAGCTCTATTAAACTTACAATGTTACTCGGTGCTATTCTTATATATTTATCCGGGCCTGTCTCTGCGCGCTTAATCCAAATATCAGCATTGAGCTCGCTTTCGACCGTACCAGCAAAGTCCGTTATATATACGGCGTTTCCAGCGTGCTTTCCTTTTATATCTGCCTTTACAATAATCCTTCTACTGGCTTGAACCAAAGGCGAGCTGGTTGGCTGTTGCTTAATCGAAAAAACAGAAGCATCCCCTTTTTCTCTACCTTGCTTCATCGATGCTGTGGAGGAATTTTTTATTGTTATTATCCTTTCTTTGTTTACCGGGCTTGAAGACTTCTTTTTCTCCACAAGATGGATAATGCCTCTTAGTCCGTTTATGCGCCAGTCGGGGTCTTCAGCAAACAGCTTATCCACCATATTATCAGTAAGTCCGACAATAAGCTCAAACTTTAAGGTCCGCAAGGCCGCAAAGCTTGTCGGAAAATAATCGGCTAATTTTTCCAGCTTCTGGGTATAGGACCAACACCTGTCACCTATAAGCTTGCGGTAATTAAGATCACCCTTTATTATAACCAGGTCTGATTGAGCCAAATCCTGCTTTAAAGGCCGGGGCATCATCCTGAAAGATAGCGGCCTTGTCCAGAATAATTCGTCCTTAAGAACAAGCTTATCTGTACGAATATATTCCCTTAAACGCCGGGCGAAATTCCTAGAAACAGGACTATCAAAGTATTCCAAGGCTTCCAAGAAGATGTAGACGTCTTTAACCAAAGCATCGGAAATAAACTGCGGCCTGTCCTTAAGATGTACGAAAACCTTTTCCACAAGCCTCAGTTTAAGAAGAAAATCAACCATGAATAAATCAAACATCAGTTCATGACCGAAATTATCGACTATAATATCAAGGCGTTTAATGCGGCCCGATACTAAAATCCGGGCAAGCCTCCAGGCATGGTTTTTAACCAAGTTCCTACTCCATGCCTTGGCTAGAATAAATCTCTTGGTTTTTTCTTCCATGTCTTTATCACTGCCGAAAATAAAGGAAGTGCTGCACAAATCAATACGGTTGCCCCAAAGCATGCAATTTACCAGATAAAAAGCGGCGTCAACGTCTTGTATTCCCCTCTGAGAGGTAAGATTTTCGTAAGCATTGATAAAAATATTTATCGCACCTGTCTTACCCGGCAAAGTCTCTAATTTCCGCTTTTCAAAAGGATCTTTTTTATTCTGAAAATATCCTATGGCTTCGGCTACGCGTATAAAAAAATAATTCTCGGCAAAAAACGACGGTAAATCCCCCCAGCTTAAACCCCCAAAAAAACCGATAAATCCGTTCCATAACCGCCTATCAGGAATATCATGCATGAGAGGCTCGGGGTCCATCCCGCTCATTAGCTCTTTAAACAAGCGGCCCAAATTCCTGACCACGTCTCTAGGATATATATTGTCTATAACAATGGTTTCGATCATCGCAGGTAAATACTCAGTTACTATCTTTTTAGCAAAAGAGCCCGGCTCTGAACACATTATTAACGGTGGCTCTCCCATAGTATCATATGGCCAAACAGTTGCTTGACGGAAGTCCACAATCTCTTCCATTGACAGCAAAACCTTTTCAAAAGAAATAAGATTCTTAACATGTTTATAGCCTTTTTCTCTTATCTGCGTCTGGGTTATGTGATTGGATAAAGATATGAAAAGTGAATTCGCCTTTTCAGGATCATGGCCTTGATAAGGAGAGATGAAGGCTGCCTGATAGAAAATAGCCCACCAGAGATTAGGAGAACCTCGTACGCTATTATGGCGGCGATAATATTCCATGAATGTACGCAAGAAAGCATCATCTCTCGAATGTATGCCAAAAACTGTCTCAATTTGGGACTTAACAAATAAATTCCTGTAATCCTGCATGAATTTCGCAAGAAGCTTAGCAGCTACAACCTTATCTACCAAAAAGCTAAAAACTTCTTTTACAACCTCAAGATTTTCCGCACTTATAACCCCACCCTCTAAAATAAGGCTAACCTCATTAAGAGGCCCTAAAAGAATTGCAAACTCAGGCTCGTGAAAATAAAGGTAATCTCTGTGCTCGGGGTTTAAAAAATCCTCTTTAAGTATTTTCCTGGCAAGGAACCACTTATTGTTTTTTAGATTATGCAAAATTTTTGCCGCTTTTGTGATAAACTCTTCATTTCTATTATCAACGCTCTCCCGCAAGACCGTAAGCCTTCCCCTCTGAAGACTTTCAACTATTGCCCTGCTTTGAACCATCCGCCTATCCAAAAATTTCCCGCTAAGCCTTAAAAGGCCTTTTGTCTGATCTAACCGCCCAAGGCTTATCAATTCCCGGGCGTATTTAATAGTAGTCCTGGCCAGGCGTTTGTGCCTTATCCTTACCCTCTTTAGCTGCTTAACCAAGGAATCCAAGTCTTTTTCAATCGGCCCCGTTATGAACTGAATATCCCTAATATGGGTAAAAACTTCTTGGCAATCGCTAAGCCAGTTTATTTCCTTAAGTTCGCTGTCAATCTGATGGTCTACTGTTCTAAAAGCCTGCCATATACTTTGATAGGAAGCATATATATAGGTAAGCACCCAGGTGCCCCAAGGCTTAATCCATTTGTAGCGCATCTGGCGCACTCGATACTGCCCGCTCCTTACGGCCACGCCCAAAAATCTAAATCTTTCCGAATCCCGGCTAACTTCAACTCTGTCATTTTCAGCATCAAGAGAAAATATTGCTGAAACCAATAGAGAATTGGTTACTGTTGCCGGAATAGCGTTAAGGCTTTTGTTCTCTTTAGCGGCAGTAATAAGGGCCGGTAGATTTTCCGGCTTAAGGGCTCTTTCCATTTGAACAACGACTTTATCGGGAATGGCTTTTTTATAACACTCGTCGTCTTCAATCCTATCTAGCTCATCTTGAATTTTCCCGGCTAGGTTCTGAAGCATATTTCCTATTCTCCGCTGGGATTTTCCTCTTCTTTGCAGATAAGTCCGCTTAAAATCCAGGTAATAAATCTTTAAGTTCCATTCCATAAGCAGTTCCTCAAGACGGCCAAGGCAGGCCAGACGTTTTAATGTTGAAACCGGGCTGGAAGATAACCCAGGCGTATCCAAGGAAGCCGGGCTTGAGAAGATAAAATTATTACCGAAACCGGATAAAGCCCTTCCGCTCATAAGCCCCACAAGGCTTAACTCTCTTATAAGCAACCCATAACCGTAATCCAGGCTTCTATCCCATGTATCAAATAATTGACGTGTCCTCTCTTTTCCTTGGCTAAAAATCCTAAATCCATAACGGCTGACAATCCCGGTATAAGTCTCAGGAAATGTCAGGACGTATTCTATATCTTCAAAAGGGTATCCCACGATAAACCCGCAAGCTTTAACCAAGTCAGGATTATTTACATCATCTTCATTTTCATCACACCACTGAAGAATATTGGTAATATTGTCTATCCCTTCGGGTTTATCGCCATTAGAGATTAAATCAAAGATTGAACTCCTAAGCCCTGAATCGCTAATTCCGCTTTCCAACAAAAGATTACCTTCCTGCTTAAATTTCTCCGTAAGGCCTGGCAGAAAAACCGTAAATGAAGGAAGATAAAACAATAACTCCAAATCTTTCTGCTCGTTTTGCAAAAGACCATGTTCATCGGTTAAAGGCGTTATATCAGGATCGTTATTTTTTTCATCCACGCACTGTATGTATCCCGGCTTTATGCCTAAGAAGACCGGAAGAACATCAGGATAAAGAATTAGCTGTTTTCTTTCTCTGTCAAGGCGGTTAAAGACTTGTTTTATGCTGTTCTGCCTCGACTGCGATATGCCCAGACTAATCCTCAACTCCTCCAGGTTTATTGGGCTGGAAGTCTTCGACTTGGGACTGCTTCCAGCCACAGGAAGGTTATTACGGGAAAAACCTCTGCCAAAACGATATGGCATAGCTTGCTTAAGAGGAGAAGAAGCTGTCTTCTGGATATCCTCTGAGGATAGAGATGATCCGGAATCAGGGGCAGGATTTTTTCTTCTGCCGGAAATTAGCTTTTGTATTAAATAAATAATACCCAAGGGCAAAGGCAAGAAAGAAAGGTCTGCTTTTGATGCCCGGCTAGACTGTATGCTTTCACTTATAGCTTCTATGGTTTGTTTAAGAAATATACCGATCTGGCCGAGGCCTATAGCCTGAATTATATGGGCAGTAAGCATTGCGAAGAATATACTGTAATTTACCGCCAGAAAAAGGCGCCCTATATTTGTTTTTTTCTTTAAATAGATATAGGAAATCGCGGCACAAGTAAACCCTGTAATCACTATCGGATTAAGGTCAGTCCAGTCGTAATGGTGAGGAATAGCAAAAAATCCGGTAAGGTATATAACCGTAGCCCAGAAACCTGCTGCCCAGTAATTAAACCACTTCTTAAGCCGTTTAGTGAAAAACCTGGCTGTAAATACGAACAAAGGAATTGCTTTAAGAATAATAATTTCCCAGGTTTTAGCCTTAATACCGGCAACAGCCTCTTTTAGCCAGAGCAAACGGTCCTGCCTTATCTGGGGAGAATTTTCCTTTATGACCTCGATAGCCTGGTTTGAATTGTCAATATTTTGAATAATAACATAAATCAGAAATCCTGCAACAGAAGCGAAGAAGACAAAACTAAAGAGGCGGCCTAAATTCCATTTAGTCTTCATCTTGAAGACCTGTTTTGCATTAGCCCGGGTTTTCTCATTAAGTAACTTCTTAGTCCCGGCCCTATACTCTAATTTCAACCTGACTTTATTAAAAAGTAGGCCTAAAAATCCTAATCCCAGCAAAGCCAAGGAAGACAAAACCAATGCCAGGCTGAAATTAAAAGATGGATAAATATTCGATAGGCCTATTGATCCGGCATATTTAGATAAATATAAGGCTATGCCTGCCAAGCCGATGGTGACAATAGAAATAATCTTGAGTTTACTTATCCCTTTATTAACCTCTTGGTTAGCTCTTTCTCCTTTCTTCTGGTGCCATTTAGCGTCATCTACCCCGGATCTTGTTTTGCGCAGAAACTCTTCGCTGCCGATCGCGAATCTTGCGTTTGCTTTTCCCCGGCGGAACAACCGCCAACACCAATATAATAATAAAACTTCTGCCGGCCAAAGAGCATGTATGAACGCTGCCTTGGTTGCTATAGCCACTGCCAGCAAAACACTGCTGGCAAGAAGGACTATTACGCTTACTATTTTGATAGTTCCGTAGGCGCCTTCTGCCCAGGCTCTTTCTTTTCGCGAGGCATGCCTGAATCTGGCATTAATGTCATCATCTAAAGGCCATAAATCTTTTGTCCTTACTCCGCCCACTGGACCTACCCTGGGAAAGACAAGAAGAAATCTTCTGCCCATGGTACCTTTACGCAGACCGAACTCTCTGCTCACATTTTTCGTATGCTCTGACGTACGGCTGTTAAAGGCGAATTTACGCAGCAATAAGGCAAAACATACCCCCATAGTTAAGAGTGTATAGACAATATTACTCTGGATAAAAGCAACTATCGCAACAGGCAAACCAACATAGAGAACAGTCTGGCCCAAGACCCAGGCAATACCCCAGCTTCTATTGTCCCTAATCTCAATGGGGAACCGGCCGCCGCTAGTGTAATCACTGCGTTTTTTTGCCATATTTTCGGCATCCACGCTAATCCTTTTATTAAGCTTTCCCACAACCAAAGCAAGTAAGCTTAAGCCTCCTACTACTGTAGCCAATATCTTTGCTGCCTGAACAGCCCAAGATACCTTAATAGCATCAACCGCCGGCTGAACCTGGCTAATGCCTTCAGCAATACCTTCAGCCCCTCTAACCAGGGCCTCGGTTGATGTTTGCACCTCAGTGACCATCTTAGGGGATTCCAAACCGAAAATAAAATATAAAGCTGTTAATATTCCCAGGCCCAAAATCACTATGCTTAATACCTTAAAGGCACTGGTAAAACCATCTCGTCTGCCGGCTTCTTCTCTGCCTTGAGATAAAGCATTAAGCGCGCCTACATCTCCTAGCCTCGCAGTCCTGCGCCAGGCTTCCTTAAGCCCAAGCTTCCTGAACAATTTTGCAATGGGGTCTAAAATCCCGAAAGTAACGCGCTTCTTAACAAAGCCCGCCTGGACCGAAACCGTACGCTTGAATATCCAGTTAATATATATGGAAAGAAGAAGAAATACTGTACCCAGGGCAATAAATCCGACCGGACTGGTTATAAAAGCTAAGAGTTTCTGCGGAGACTGAACGTGTAAGATTGCTAATCCCGATATAATCCCCAAAGTAAACAAGAAAGGTAAACCCGCAGGGTGCTTAAAGAACTTATACAGGTTAACAAATATCTTCTTAACGCAAAAATCAGAAAAACTTCCCAGGCCCTGCCTTAAGCTAGGAAGGCTTATCTGTACTTTGGGTATATTAATTGATGGCCGCGATGTTTTTGGTTTCCGGATTTTTGGAGCAGTATAGACCTGTTCTGTTTTAACTTTTACCACGGGAGTTTTCTTAATCTTTCTTGCAGAGACAGTTTTTTCTCTTGCCGGCTTATAAACTTTAGACTTCCGAGCTATATCAACTTTGTAATCTGAAGGTAAACTTATTATCAGCCTAAGACAGGTTTTAATCGATTCGATCTGGGCTGCGTAAGGCTGGCTGACCCCAAGGGTAATTTCTATCTCCAGCCCGGATTCTTCGAAAATCTTACTTGTTCCTCTGAGCACGCCTTGGGCTTCCTTAAATACATCGCTTTCGTATATTGCCCAGGCAAGCTCTCCAAGCCTATTGGACAAATTGCGCCTTATTTCTATGGCATCTTTGCCCGAGGAAACTTTAAATAAAGAACTCTTCAAGGACATGAAACTGTCCCGGAAATCATCATAATCAGAATTATAAGAAAAACTTCCTTTATAAGACCTTTTACTAAGCTCAAGTAAAGGCATAAGATACCAGATAGCTTCCAACATGCTCTCTATGCGCCATAAGTCGGAAAATTCCGGACCCTGCCCCAGCTCAATGTTCCTAAAGTCAGCGGCTACTTTTTCGCTGCTAAAACTTATCTTAAAAAGAATGAATTCCGCAAGCTCCCGGTAAGAGCTGAAGACACGCAGATGAAAACAATCCTTTTCTCCAAACCGGCTGTATGCGCTTTCCTTAACTGTTAAGGATTTTAAAAGCCGCTCGCTCATCTGTCTGTTTAGCGAATCTCTGAAACTACGGGTTTTCATCAAATGCCTAAGGCTCAGGCTTTGGCTTGTATCGACTATTACAGCTACCTCAAGCCGGTTAATAGCTTCCTCTTGCCGAATAAAAATACCCTCGCCTTTAAGATAGGCGGTCTTTCCGACAAGTAATGCCCTTATAGCCGGAACATCAACTCCTCCTAGCTTATCGTGCCATACGGTATAAACTCTGCCTGTACGTCCTGCAAGGGCATTATTTATAAATCCGTTAAGTTCTGCCACATTTAGACCGCTCTTATTCTTTAAAGCAGAAAACCTGCTTTTATTTTCCGAGATGATCCGGGAAGTTTTCATAGTATCTTTTTTCCGGAATTTTAAAAGGAATTGTTTTGTCGGTGAGCTTAAAGAAAGGCGGGCATTTTCAGGAGAGGATATCGCGACGCAAGACCTATCCGGCGGGCTGTTTCCTGATATGCCTCTTTTTATAAACCAACTTCGCAATATATCGCTAGTAAAAGAATTTTCGCTGTTTCTCTGCGCAGGGGAAGACAAGAATCCATCCTCAATCCTGTCAATTACTCTCGGGCCGTAGTCGCTTTTAATATCAGAGCCGCCAGTAATTAAATATACCGGGATCTCTAAAGATAAGGCCTTATGAAAAAGTTCTGCCATATCCAAAGGCATGGGCTTATGCAGTAAAGCCACGCAGCCGTCGACATCAGAGATAATAGCTCTTATTATTATATCTGACTGTTCATGTCTTCTAAGAGCCTCGTCTAAAACCGGATAAACACCCTTAATCCCCGGATGCTCGGTAATTTTAATCGAAGGAATATTTAATACATCAGCAGGGTCGCCGGCATAATAAGGCCGGTAATCAACGCTGTCTGAGGTAATCCGTAAAAAAGGAATATCAACCGGGGAATCCCCGAAAGCAAATACCGCTCCTCCGTCAAAATTATCAAACAAAGGCCTTACAATATCCAACTTATCGTTTAAAGTCACCTTGCAATAATCCTTTCCAGTAAAGACGGCATAATTTTTATTATTTAGAATACTTTGGGCGCCGGTTAAAGAATTTAGTAGGTCGGATTCAAAACCTACAGCGGAAAGAGAGCCGAACCTATTTACAAAATCCTGACAAATCCTTATCTCAAGCTCTGATAATTTATTAAAAAATTCAATCTTAAATCCTAAGCCCTTACCGAAGCAAGAAAGAAGTTTCTCTATATCTTGCAAGTGGGTTACCGGAGAAAAGAATTTATCACGCCAATGAGTTCTTACTAACACGGCCGGATTCTTTAGATATATACCCGCAACAAGGTTATGCTCCCAGGAATTATAAAGATAGATAAGACTGCTGGCTGAGATGCCAAGTTTACGGCTAGTCAATTTCCAGAAAGCAGCTGAAAGACTCTGGCCGATAATCAGCTGATCCTTAAGATTAAACTTCTCTGCCTTAAGCTCCTCTACCTTTCTTTCGCCCTTTGGAGTATAGTAAACCCTGCCTTTTCCTGATATATAGTAAAAATCAAAGTTCCTAAGATACTGGCGAGAGGCCTTAAGGCTTGAGGAAGAACCAAAAATATTATCTTGCCTCAACAATACTGCTATCTCTTCGGTCTTTTTAGAATATTTACCGGCTATGGATTCATACCGGCTGGCCTTTGTAAACTCATACATTAATTCGAAAGCCAGCCCTATATGGCTTAATACATATGCAACAATAATCCCTAATGCCTGCTCGTCTTTATATATTCTAAACCCATGCTCAACCAGCTGTTCTGCGTTCACATATCTTCCATTATTTTGAATTCCTAAAATATTTGCTACTTGATCTTTTTCCTCTCCTGCGTCCAAAAGGTCAAAGCCGCCATTGTTTTCAACGCCCAAAAATACATGCTGCCGCTTTCTATCCTCTGAATCCTTTAAGTCTAGGTCTATTGCAGCTAAATTGCCGTAATATCCCATAAAGCTAAGAGAAAGATAGCCGAATAGTGAACGCACGCCGCACAAAGAAAGCCAGGTAATTATAGCCTGGACTTGTAAAGGCACTTCTTCTATGCTTGATAAACTCTCAGGATCAGGAACTAACTCATTAAGATAACTTGTAATAATAGCGGCGTCTTCTGCGTCCATCATCGCGCAGGAAGCATTAAACATATCAGCTGTAGTCGACTCGTTTCTAATCCAGTTCTCGACCCTTTCGATTACACCCGGCGTATCCTGGGGAAGATGGCTTACTCTTACAAAAGGCTGGATATACTGGGGGATAATATTGTTAAGAAAATTGTTTTTCTTGTAATGGCTTAAAATAGATGCTAGGTCTGTTTGTTTATTACTTTCCACAATATTAATCTTAGATTCAAAAGGAGATGAGGCGCCCGAAGAACTACCAAAGCTTTCTTTAGCATCTATACGGTGGTCCATCTTCAACATATACTTGGCAAAGTAGGCAGAAAATATGGGAGCAAGCATCTTGCGGGTAAGGTCTTTTCGTATCCTACTCGGCACGCCCGGCAAGCGGCCATTCAAACTAGCATCACTTGACCTATGCATTATGTCCCTAACATCCATGTATTCTTTTCTCTTTTCGATAAGCCGCTGTCTGTGAAAAGCGTCGTTAAAGTAAAATGAACGGTAGTTAAGTATCCCGCTATTAGGATCAACCAGAATACTCCTGTATTCCTGGGGTATATTATCCAAACCACCCAGCCTTCTTATGATTTCCCGGCGTGTCTTACGGGCGTTTAGAATAACTTCCTGAGAAAAATGAAACGGCCCTTCCAAGCCTGAATCAGGAACAGGCGGAGGTGCCTGGGAAGGAAAGAAAAAGCGGAAACCTCTGTCCATTGCTTCCAATTCCTCGGCTGAAAGCACAATCATAAACTGGGCGTATTCGCTTCTGATCCTTTCCCACACTCCGGCGTATTGATCAATCAGAAAATTAATATCTATATCCCCGTGTTCCTCGGCTATAAGAAGAGCGGCGATTACCGTAGCTTCGGTTATGAAATGGGCCCCTGCAGGAAACCCTTCACCGTTGAACATGAGCAGAGAAAAGACATATCTTTTAAGAAGCTTAACCACCTCCAAAATATCGGTATCCTCTGATGACTTTGTCCTTCCAGCTTTATACCAGGTAGAATCAAAAGGCATATAAATATCTTCCCAGACCGCGCCTAAGTAAATCATTGATGAACGCTCCTCGGTAACCCTTATATAGGTCTTTATGTGCTCTACCACATCCAGATCATCAGAGCCCCAGCGGGGCTTCATTTTAGATATGCCGTTAATATATCTTAGCCCGGCCTGTATCTGCTTCTGGGTTAAGGCCCTTCTTCCGAACTCTCCATATAAATACAGGTAAAGAGCCTCGGCTCTTAGGCGCCGCTCCCTGGGAGTCATATCTTTCCATACATTGTAATCAGAAGGGTTCTCATGCTGGCTGGGCCGATTAAGCTTTTCGTATAGAGCAGCGATTTCTTCTTCTACCTCTTTTATACTCTTTTTTCTTATTAAGGTAAGTTGACGATCCGAAAACCGAGCTATCCTCTTTAAGATATCCAACATATATCTGTCTGTAACCGCGGTAAATCCTTTGGCAAGATAACAGAATACACCTCTTGCGCCTGCCTGATGAAGGGCCAGTATCTTAGCCTGCTCTGCCAGCCAATCATCATCAAGATGAGGGTTTATTGCTCCAAAAACATCCCCTTCTTTAATCCCTGTCTTTTCAACCCATTCTCCGGGAGTCGTAAGACCTTTTAGATGGTGGCGAAAAGCAACTTTCCTTGCCCGGCCCCAAGTCCCGTATGCCTGAACTAAGTAAAGCATGTTACCGAAAGCTATTAAAACCATAGACAAAACAGAAATAGCGCCCCTAACAAACATGGGCTGGCCAAGATTTTCTTTCTTAAGCCAGTTCTTGCCTTTAAGACCTTTAAATAAATTGTAATAATAGTCTATTAGCCTCAAAGAAGAAATCTCTTTACCTAAATCATCGGAAAGCATGCTAAAAAGCCGTGTTACTGCCTGGTCATTCCATTGTTTGATAACTGAAAACTCCCAGGGATGAGTAAATAGCCTGAGTTTCTCTGCGGCTGTCTTATCAAGAAAGAAGAAGCCTTGGCTAAGTTGAAATCCTGACATCGGAAATACTTCATTTAAGCTTGCCTCGATTCCCATTTTCATCGACATATCTTTGGCGTTGCCGGTAGCAATAACCATGGTAGTAGCATTTTCCCCTGGCTGGCGATCCCTAAAAAGAACCTCATGCCAACTGGAAGTAATGAAACCGTATCGAGGCTTGCCGTGTTTTGTAAAGAAATTATCGATTCCTCCAATTTCTTTAGCGTGACCGGCGGCAATATGATAGGTGGCAAGCTTACGGGGATCACTGTTCCTAACTTTTTTATAATCTATGGCATCAATAAAAGCATTTTGGGTAAACGGCGTTCGGGTCTCGCAAAAACCCTCATGGCCTTTTCCTGAATAATCAGGCCCGGTTCCGTTTAAAGATACGCAGAATCCTCCGAACTTCTCGGTAATAATATAGGACATTCGCCAAGCACTCTGTTGCATAGTTACAAAATACTGATATTGAACAGGACTCTCTTTTCTCCTAAGTCTTCCTTTCAAATATTTGTCAAGCAACAAACCTTTCTTTTCAATATCAGCAAGTAAGGCTTCATAGTCGCGGTCATTCATGGGATTTTCCTGTATCTGATGATGCTGGCTCAAAAGCTCATCTTTACTGTCAAGCCTTTTAAGATATCTTCGATATTGTCTTTGGGACATGCGCTTTGCGTTCTTATCGAGTATATCTGAGTAATATAGATACTTGTTCTGATCAGATATACCCAAATCATTGAAGAAATTATTTAATATATTGGCAAAAGCATGGTAATCAGTCCTTTTCTGGGGAAAAATAGCATCAAGAGCAAAAACCGCAATCTTCTCTACCGAAGGCATCATTTCTTTGCGGACATCAACCCCGTGCGCCCGCAATATCATTTTCACCCGGGGGTCATCCCAGCCTTCGAATATTTCTCTTTTAGATAGGCTGCCGCGTAACCTTTCGGGTGTTCCAACTACAAAATCAACTATTCGGGCATAAGCCATCCAAGGAGTCTCTCCGGTGCAAGTCTGGGTAGGTATTAAATTAAAATTTTTGCTGTACTCCCAGTGCTGCCAGGCTTTTATAATCTCACAGGCAACCGAAATAGCCGTATCCTTTACATTACTGTCGATTATAGGCCGCATATTCAAGGCATTTGAATAAGTACGGCTATAGCGCTCTACCGCTTTATCCCAGCTGCTTTCTTTAATTTTTATTCCCAGCATGGAGATGAAATCCGCCAAGGCCGGGCCCACGGGAAGAGGCGAACTGCTTGATATTTTAATTCCAGCCAGACTTCCTAATGTGCTTGTGTTTCTATCTTCTATAACCCTACCCTCCTGAGTAACCATAAATATTTTAACTTCACTACTTAAGTCAAAGATATTTTCACTGATTCTTACCGGCTTTAGGTTATCGTCTAACAATGTAACTTTGTGTTTAACCTTAAGCATTCCCCTCGCCAAATCTTTAAGAGTTGAACGGGCCTCTTCCTGAGAAGACGAAAGAGCTAAAACTAATGCTATCCTGCCCCGCTCAAGTTCGGCAATCCCCAGGTTGTAGCTGTAGTAAAGGCTGTCTTTGTCTATGCCGTTATTCTCGGCCAATTCCGCTAAGCTAAGATGATCGAGACTGTAAACAAAAGGCTTAGCATTTACTCCGGCAATAAAAGAAAGATTGTTTCTAAATAGCTTATCTTTAAGATGATGACCTATAAAGTCACTGTGGGCGATAATCTGCGGTCGCGGCGGAATATACTCTATGTTTTCTTTCCTAAACAAAAAGTTTAGCTTCAACGGACTTGCCGAGCCGATATCGAAAGAATCTTCATCCTTGAAAGAATAGACCAGAACCCGGGAAAAATCATACGCACCTACAAGATTATCGGCCCGGTCTATCTGTTCCGGAAGAAAACCCAGATTATTGGCAGCCTCGGTTACAAAAGGACTTATCTCTACCAGCTTGGTTGTACGGGGATAATTAGCCCGGCTGGTAATACATAAACGGCCCCAGGTAGAAAGCAAAGAAATTATTTCTTCAAAAGGCCTAATAAGACTATCGAAATAAGCCTGTTCATCGGAGAATATATTCCAGACATCAATTAGAGTAATTTTTGAGCCCTTAGAAAACGTAAATCCTGCTGTTTTAAGGTCCCTTCGTAAATTATTAACGTTTACCGGCTGCAGGATGAAATTAATACTTTTAAGCAGTAAAGGCTTTCCATCAACAAAGGCTTTAATATCTTTCATCTTTTCCGGCATAAAATCAGTCACTATTACCTTGTCTGCGCCTAAGCCGGCATCAATAACCGGTAAATCCGAAAATGAAGAACCGATATGTAAAACCGTATCTCCGGGGCCTACAAACCGGCTTCTCCATCTTATAAGCTCCCAGTAATCCCTGCGATAACCATCATCCATTTCTTTCTTCAGAGAGTTTCGGTAATTTTCCAGAATTAAGCGCATAATTTTAATATGCTTTAAAGTATCATCTTCATAATCAGCGGACTCATCAATAGCCTGTTCAATCTCCTGCCGGGACAAGCTAGAATGCGAATTATCGATGACTACATCCGGTGCTCTATCAGCATAAAGCGGACAGGCTTCTGAATAGACGTCGGCCCTTAATTCAGCCAAAGAATAAGCTTTGTTTAACCTTTCCAAATGCGTAGGCTGGTCAATCCTCATCTCAATAAGAAAATCTACATACATATAGTCATCAGGGGTTCGCGGCAAATAATCTCTGGCTTCGAATATCAGTATATCGGCCTGCTGATATTTACTAAACATGTCCTGGAAGCTCTTCCAGTGCTTATTGATATCCCTTGCGTTTAAGTCCTTCTGTGATGCTTCTGCAACTTCCTTACCCCTTGCCTCTAGGTTTACTTTTAAGGCATTTATAAGGGTGGTTTTTCCGGAAAGCTGTTTTCCGGTAACCACAACTACAAAAGGCCGACTTTGGTCTTGGGCTTTAAGTAAACCTAAGAGGGTAGGCACGATTTTTTGATATTGAAGATTAGCCTCTCTTCTACCCGCCGGAGAACTTAAGCCTGTGTTTTCCTTTTCCAACTGAGTCAACAAAGTAACAATATAAGTACGCACGTGCAGATCATTAAATACCTCCGCATCATCTAATAATTTCTTAAGTTCTTCGCGCAGTAAATTATTGAATTTTCCCTCTGCGTAATTTTCCTTTATAAATTGTGAATGTGCCTGCCACATATCACCCCACAATTTAAAAGAAGCTCCGGGTTCACCGACTCTACTCTTTATATTTACAATTATCGCGGAAACCTGTTCTTTAATAAGCTTTTCCAGGTCTTCTCCCATAGGCGAACTGGAAGCTAAGATTTCTTTTGCCTGGGTAAAAAGCGATAAGCCATAATCTAACGATTTAGGAAATGCGTATACCGCCGGATCATAGCCTGTAATCCTGGAAAGGTCGGGATTTACATACTCAGTCCTTTCCTCTTTTTCTACATAAATAACGTGGAAATTATCTCTAAGTTTATCCACGATTAAACCGTCTTTTCCCAGCCAGTGATTTAAACCGACAAGCATCTTTGCATGACCAGGAGTAAACTCATGAAGGTCAAATCTGGCAAAAAATCTTTCTTCGTATTCTTCAGCAATCTTTGCCAACCTTAGAGTTTTATTAAATTCCCGTTCTAGTATTTCTTCGCTTGATCCTTCCTGCTTAGAAGCATAAAAAATAGTCATCCCTAAATCAAGAGCATTTTCCAGAGTAACCAGGGGTAAATGCTCATGGACTTTAAGCATCCCGGCATCAACAAACCAAACTCCGAACATCTTATTTTCTTTATTAAAAGCATTCTTCTGGCCCTGGTTTAAGCCAAACATTCCTATGCTCACTCCTTGGGGTATTTCTGCTATAACTTCCTGCTTTTCTCCAATTCTAATTACTGCCATTTGCTTAGAACCAAAACTATTTTTGCGATGAGGCAATTCGGTAAAACTAGAATCAGGAAAAACCTCCCTGTCCAAAACCTCGTCTATTTTTCTTCCCGAAAACAGCGGTAAATCAAAAGAGCTCCATCCTCCGGCTGTCACTAAATAATTTGTATTTCTGTTAAGGCGCCTGTAATACCTGTCCAAAAGAAGAGATATCTTATTAACCGCCATCCCGGAACGGGCAAGGCTTCGATCTGTAAAGATAATGTTAGATAAATTTAAAGTACTTAATGACTGTATTAGATTCTCGGGATAACGTACAGGCCATACCATCATAGACTCCCTATCCTGTGAAAGCCTGGGGATAAGATTTGACCCAATCTCGAAATATTCCAGTAAACCTTTATTTTCTACTTTAAGGGCAGAGCTGGAAACCTCAAGAAAAGCTGCTCTTACTTCTTCCTGGATAAATAAACCAGCTATCTCCTGGCGCTGTCCTAAAATCCAGGGTCTTAAATCTATAGATACCCTCTGAGCATTATTAATTATCTGACGGAAAATCTCTTTCCTGCCTGTTTGGCTGGTTTTAAGCAAGCCTTCTTCAAGCACTCTTACGGGCTCAACCTGGCGTTCAAAATCAGGCACAAACCTGGAAAACCCTGATTTTGAAGATTTCGCTAACAAGCTAAGGATGTTTTCAGTCCCCTTGCCCCTGCTTGACTCAAGAATCCAGGAAAGATACGAAAGAAAAAGTACAGCTTCTTCAGAAACACTTCTATCTTGAACATAGCCTCTTAAAATATAGTGGGTAGCATAACTGCCATATTCGCTCTTGCGAATATTCGGCCTTGATTCCAGGCCGTATTTAAGACTCCAATAAGCTATCCAATCAGCCCAGACGTTGTTGTTGCCGACAAAATAAAATTTGCCGTTTTTACTTAAGACATCTTTTACCCCGGACATTATCTTATCCTGTATCCTGTACCCGGGATCAATCAGGTTCAGCGCGTCTAGAGTTCCGGCATCAGAACTAAAATGCTTCCGAGGAAAAATCACTCCTTCTGCATGGATATTCCTTCCTGCCCAGGTATATAAATCATCAATATAATCATTGCCTCTATAACTATAGTAAAGAGGAGAACTTGCTGGCTTCTCTTTCTTCTCCAATGCCTCTACCCACTGGCGCATAAGGCCTGCGGCCTGCATAATCTCATTTCCTAAAGTCATGGAAATCTCCAAAAAGCTGTAAGCTCTCTGGTAATATTCGTCTGTTGCGTATATTTTCGAGGCCTCTTCAATTGCTCTAATAAATGATTCCCGGTCAGGATAAAAATTTCCCTTAGCATCGGGGATTTTACTATATTCCACGATAAAGCCTACTTTACTTACCGGTTTTCCCTCAACATACTCAATTAAGCCTAACCTTTCCAGCATAACGCCGTCTAACACAGCAACCGGTACCGAGAAGTTCTGACCGGCATTAGTGGGGCTGGTAGGACCGGCCTCCATAGCCTTCCAGGAAAGCATTATGGTGAAATCCGTTGCCTGTTGGATAAGCCAAGAAGTAAATATATTATGGTTAAATACAAAGACAAGATGCTCCTTTAACTCGCTATATCTAATCAGCAACCATCGAATCCTGTTTTTAACCCCCTCACCAAAACTTCCAAAGGGCCTTCCTCCGATAACCATTACCGCGCCTGCCTGAACAATCCTGTTTCTATCATTTTGATTATCCAGACGGTCTAAAGTCCAATCCGAACACTTGTAATCTACAAGCCTTCTTACGTTGGTAAATATTGCTTTGGAAAGGAGTTTTTTAAGCCCATCCGATACGGCCTTACCAAATACTCCTTGAGAGAAGGCCTTTAAAAATTTAAGTTTCTGGGTAACTTTTGCTACTACCAAATCACTAATAAATCTGGCTTTAGCTTCAGAATCCTTGTTTAAGTGATGAAATAACAGGTAGGGATAAAATAGATTATTAATATCAATCTTGTATTTTTCCAGATACTTCCGGATTACTTTTTGTATTTCTTTGCCTTGCCACCTCGCGATGTCTGAACCCTCACTGTTTCCGAATAAATCATCCTCAACTACCTTATGCGCGAAGTCTTTAAAAATAGTCTCGCGCAGAACCTTAGTATGAATCTTGGAACAGCCGGTAATAATGTCGCTGAGCATTCCGGTAAGTTTTACTAAATCAATAATCCCGTCATGGACTATCGAGGAAAACTCCTCGGAAATCTTCAGATACTTAAGCATGCGGTCATGGTAGAAATGCAGGCCTGCCGGGACAATAGTATGATTGTAGTGATGAATGAAAACATCCCGGAAATAGGGATGATTTTTAAACTTATCATCAACTGCTGCCGGCATAACCAGAGTGGTATTAACCTCGCTGGTCGAGAAAATAAGCTTAGGGGCTGCTCTTCCTTCATCAATGAGGTCGATTATAAATTGAAGACAGGTTTCACGGTAAAGTTTACTCTGTATTGCCCGCAAGTCATTGTCGCTGTCGCCGGGGTAAATGCTATCAAATATATCGGCTTCAGGACAATACAAGAAATATTCGCTAACCTGGCTAAAAGGATTTTTGTAAACATGGACATTGACATCCTGCAAATGTTCGTAACCTAAATGAACATCGTAAGATTTAACCGGCTTGCCCAACAATTCAACCACGCATTCTATTATTCCGGGATTAATTGTAATCCACTCCTCGCCCTTAATCTTATTCTTATAAATTATTCCGAAGGAAAATATTCTCTTTTGCGCTTCTTCTAAGCTTAGCTCGTTGGCAAAAATTTTATGCTCGCTATGGACTAAATCCGGTTTAAAACTTCCCAGGCCTCCGGCCATAAGAAGCTTGGAGAATTCAGAAACCATGCATTCTGCCTCTTTTTTATCCTTTGCGTAGCCTTTATCTAATAGGCGCTGCTCAAGCTTATCCAGAAAAGGCTTGTTTAGCGCATATTCCATCTGGAAATTGAATATGTATCTATCGGAAAGTTTTGTCGCTACCCGCGCGAGTTCAGTATTCAGAAATTTTACCTGCTCGTATCCGCTTAAAGGAGAAGAAATTCCTGAAAAATAAGGCAGGTTAAAATCAGCTTGATTTAAGGGCGAGCTTGAAAATAGTAAAGATTGTTTTGCTTCAAGCCGTTGCAGATGATTATAGGGAAGTCTCCTATTAGATGCTCTTCCTAATGAAACAGGACTTAATATAAAAAACAGCGAAAAACCGCCAATGAAAACATTTTCATTAGGCCTTAACCCCAGCATACTCAAAGCCCGTGAAAACGTTTTCAAAACAGGATATAAAAAGAAATCCGAGGGTTTCTTTGTAACAAGGCTTGCATTATCTACCCTTATATTAAATAAATTAAACAGCATTTTTAATAATTTCTCGATAAAGGCAAGAGCGGCGAAAGACAGCCCGACCTTAACCGCGATTCCGGGGACAAAAAGAACAATCCCAAGCACTGTAACCGAGTAAGTCGAGGCCCAGATAAGAGCAAATTTTTTCTTGCTTACAACCTGCTCCTGCCGGTTACGGGGATTTAAAAATGACCCTATTTTAGAGAAATAATCAGGTAGTTTCGCGAGTAGCTTGCGGGCTGGTCCTATTAAGCTTGATTTATAACCTACTTTATAAGGACAATTATTTTCCCTTATATACATATGCACAGGACTTGATATACCGGGTTTATCTAGAGATCGTTCATTGTTATTAGAAATTAAATTAAGCAGGCGCTCGACGCATGAGGCGCCGCTGCAATCACAAGTCATATTCTTAATTATTTCTATAACCCGTTCATCACCCCTTTCAAAAGCATTCATAAGCAGACCGGGTTTTATCTGACAGCAAAACTTGTCCTCCCTTTCGATCTCTAAAAAAGTAAGTAAGGCCGGATATGAATAGGGGGCAAGCTCAAGAGCCCTGGCTAAAGATCCTTTATTATTATCCATAATATGGAAAGCCTCTAATACCTTTAAAACGCTGCCTTCTATCTCACTGCGGAATTCCTCATAGATAATAACAAGCTTGGATTTAAGTATCCCTGCGTCCTGCTCGTCAAGGCCGTTATCTGAAATAAGAGCAAACATTTTCCTGAACAAGCCGATCCTCTGGTTCGGGTTATCTTTTACAGTGTCTATTTCCTCTAAAAGATCTGCAATATTTAAAGGTGAGCTGGAATATAACGGCTCAAAAAACCCGGCCCCTTCATTGATAAAGCTGACTTTTACCTTCAAGAAATCCTTTAAGTTTTTCCCGGATAAGCTGAGCGCCCTTCTTAGAAAGTTCAATCCATATTCCTTGGGAAGTTTTTCCCTTAACCTTGCCGTTTGGCTCGACAAGAAAGTTATATTCATAATACCATTCAGGGCATTTAGCAAATAAGAGAAGGCCCTGCTGTTTATAAAGAATGCGGGTGATTTCAAGATTTTGTAAGGCAAACATCTTGTTACCTCCTTTTTATCTTCTTCTCGCCTAAAAGAAAGCGGAGAGCTTCCGGAGGAAAAATCAAGAATCCTATCGACATCCAGAATATTTCCTGCCTTAAACTCAGGAAAATCGTGCATAAAAAGCTCTTGGGAAGATAAAACTTTCTTTATATTATCAAAAACTTCATCCAGCCTGC
>JAFGCB010000024.1 GCA_016932855.1 Candidatus Omnitrophota bacterium
GCCCTCATTTTTGGGTAACATTAATTATGAGTCAACGATTCAATTTAACTATCGCTTCGGTAACATTTAATGTGAGTCAATTCGGCAACCGGTTAATGTTAGGGGGAGCCTGAGGTTTTATGATATAATGTTTTTTAAATTAAGGAGAAACATGAAAGCAGTACTATCGATATTGATATGGTTAGGCGTTGCAGCCTTGACGATCCTTGTATTTTTGGTCGATTTGCTTTTGGTAATAATTCTTTTTCCTTTTGATAAGAAAAGGAGAATGCTCCATGTTCAGTCTTTCTGGTGGTCCGATGCTATTATCGGCCTCAATCCCTATTGGGATCTAACCGTCCGGGGATTAGAAAACATTGAACCACAGAAAACATATGTCATTGTAGCTAATCACCAAAGCCTCGCTGATATAATCATAATGTATAAGACCCGCATGCAGTTTAGGTGGGTAGCGAAAGAAAGCCTTTTTAAAGTTCCTTTTATCGGCTGGTGTCTTTCTCTCGGGAAACATATCAGGCTTGCACGAGGACGCTACGCAAGCATTAAAAAAGTCTATCGTCAGGCAGCCACCTGGCTCAGGAAAGATATATCAGTAGCATTTTTCCCCGAAGGCACTCGCAGTTCTAGCGATGAGATGAATAAATTTCAAAACGGGGCATTTAAACTCGCTATAAAGGAGAAAAAACCCGTTCTTCCTATAGCCATGAACGGAACCCGGGATGCGATCCCTAAGGGAAGTTGGATTTTTACACGAAAAGTATCCGGAACGATAACGGTTCTTCAGCCAATTGAGACAAAAGATTTTCGGCCCGCCGACTTTATTCGGTTAAGAGATATTGTCCACGCCAGGCTCCAAGACGCTACAAAGGCAAACTCCCCAACCTGAACTCTAACTCGTTCAGATAAAGCTTATGGGATTTGGGCATAAGGCAAGTTTAGATTTTTAGGCAGGTTGTAACGTCTTGGTAAATAATATCTGGCAGAAGTAAAAAATAAACAAGGAGTGCCCGACTACGCTCTTGGAATTACTTCTGAAAGCGTGGTGAGTTTCGTCGGATTTAATACACGCTTGGCGCAGCCATACGAAGCCCGTAGAAAGCTATTACGTCAAATTCTAGGGCGAAGTATGGCGGAGGGGAGAGGATTCGAACCCCCGGAAGCTTGCGCCTCAACGGTTTTCAAGACCGCCGCGATCAGCCAGACTCTGCCACCCCTCCGAGAAATTTACGAAGTAAATTTCGAGGATTTCGAACCCCGATTTTACCGGGGTTCGAAATCTTTACAAAGACCTACCTATCAACGCCAATTTCTTATCGCGGCTAAACCGCTTAACCTCTTGTTCACGTTTACGGGCGAAGCTGTAACTTTTGCAAAGCTCCTTGTATACTAGTTTAAGCGGCTTCCTGCCCCGGGTGTATCTGCATTTATGGGCCGTGTTATGACTTTCTATCCTCTTTTCGATATCTTTTGTAATTCCTACGTAGAGAGTATTATCACGACATTGCGCAATATACACGAACCAGGGTTGCTTGTAAATCGCCTTATCCACAAGCTATTTATTGCGATATTTTTTTAATCAAGCTTTCAGCCAAGGTAATAGCCGCTTTTTTGATTGCTTCGTTTCCGGCGCTAATTTCGTCTATTGCAACAGCTGTGGCGCTGTCGCTTGCTGTGGCAATAATCTCACCGGTATCGATTTTGATCACCCTGGCGTTAATATTCGCCCGGGCCGATACCTGGGCTGATTGAGCAACTGGCGACGAGCCTTTAGCCACGGCTTTACCGACAATAATCAGGTCAGCTTTAAGATGATTGCCTATATTTATCGAAGAAAGGTCATCGCCTTCGGTGGCATTAAGGATATTTTCTTTAGGCACATTTACTTTGTTCGCGCCGGGTCCAGCGCTCCCGACCACGCGGTAACCGTTTTTCAACAGCGATTCTATGATTGTAGTGTCAGCTTGGGAAGTATTCGTCCAGATATTAACAATATCAGCAAGATTTCCGTAATAATCATAAATAATTTCTTCATCGACCCAGATTTGTTCATTTATCATTACCTTTACCGTAGGCTTGGCTTGCGCTTGAGTAAAACCATTATTGAGAAACAGACAGCAAAAGACCAAGCTTAATAGCAGATAACCTGTAACTTTCAGGCTCATCTTCCTTTTAGATGGATTCTTTTATAAAATTGTCGCGCGGATTTACTCAATATAAACGGTTTCGCCGGGAGTTACATCGTTTCGGTAAATATTTTTAACTATAAGCGTCACTTTATCATGAACGCTCGCGCTGGGCAACGGGCCGTCTTTTGACTCAATTTTCACCACGTTGAATCTTTTATTTTCCCATGTTGATCCTACATCGCTTTCGAGAACCTTACCGTTTTGGACCTCGCCCTCTAAAGCAAGAAGGGCTCCTAAGATGTAGACATTTTTTACAACGAATCGAGCGCTCATTAAGTATATAGAGGTTTTGATATATAATCGTTATCTTGAGGATAGTTTATTCGACCGTTTCTTCGTCCTTTTCTATTTGACTGCCGATTATGGCACCGGCAACCGCGCCGGTTGCGGCGCCGATTCCTGCCCCTTCTCCTCCGTGGCCGCTTTGATGACCTATTATCCCTCCGGCAGCCGCGCCGATAACCCCGCCGATTACCGCTCCTTCAGCTACCCGGGTTTTGTTTGTTTGGCAGCCCGTATTTACAACGAGAAAACTTAAAGCAATAATAATTGATATAACTTTTTTCATGTATGCCTCCTGTTTGCCTGTATTATACCATTTTTACATATTTTAAGGCAAGACAAAGGAATTCAAAAATAAAAATTCGATTTTTTAAATAAAACTTGCCAGTCTTTGCGTTGGAAATCAGCTTTAGCGATAGAAGCACAGTTGTAATTAAGGAAAAGATATCGGGCAAGTTGTGAGATTGATTTGGCTTTTGTTTTTTTAAGACTGGTGTTATCGATCAGATAGTAGCAATCCTCATCTTTGAATACGCATATTGCATGACTTTTGAACAAGCGCAGCAAGGCCAGGACTTCAGGTTCAAATCCCAGCGCTTTTAAAACCGCTTTGTGCAGAAAAGCCAGATCTTCGCAGTCGCCACCTTTAGTTTTAAGAGTATCAATAGGGTCAGACCAGGAATCAGTTTTTTCATCGGCCCTGTATTTTAGGTTTTTGCTCAGCCAGCCTGCGTAGTCTCGGGGCGTAATGATTTTATTAAAGGTAAGAAGGTGCATGATTTCCTCATCAAGGGGATCCGGCCGGGATATCAGCAAGCCTGCTTTTTCGAAGCGCTGCTGGCTTATGCGCATATTTACTCCTGAACCGGAAGTCTTTTCTCTGGCCGGCAAATGGTTTTGGAAAATCACCAGGCTTAAAATGATACAGCTAAACCAAACCTTAAAACGCCTCATTACTTTTTAACCTTTTAAGTGCTTTTTAATCTCGCGCCGGGCTTCGCGTTTTGTGTATTCTTCTTTTATTTTCCGGCGCTTATCATAGAGAAGTTTTCCTTTTGCCAAGGCGATCTCGATTTTTACAAATCCCCTTTCGTTAAAATATACCTTAAGAGGAATAAGGGTATAGCCTCTTTGCGAAGTCAGGCCCCACAAGCGGTCGATCTCTTTTTTGTGGAGCAGAAGCTTCCGGGGCCTTCGGGGATCGCTTTTAAAGTAGGATGATTTGATGAATTCCGGTATGTGCATATTGTAGAGTATTGCCTGGCCGTTTTCAACCCGGGCGTAACTTTCCTCGATGCTGCCTCTTGACCAGCGCAGGGATTTTACTTCATCCCCTTTTAAGGCTATCCCGGCTTCATAAGCGTCGAAGATTTCGTAATTTTTTCTGGCTTTGCGGTTTGTCGCGATTACCTTACTTTCTTTTTTAGTCATTTAAAGCTTTTGGTCTTAAGTCTTTTTTAAGGGTTTATAATCGAAGGTTTAATAAGCTTAAAACGCGATTCGAGAAAAAACCCGTATCCAGAAAGGTACGGTTATAAGCGAAAATACATGAGTAAAGAATACAATTTGAGAAGCATAACCGAAGTCAGCGCCTTTCCATTTCGTCACTATCGGCAATGACGCTGCCGAAGGCATCGCAGCTTCTAAAATAATAAAAAGCCCTAAAAGCCCTGCTATTTTTAAGTTTGCCACCAGGATTATAAAAATAAAGGGAACCGCGACGAGTTTAAGCGTTGATATAACCACGGTATTTAATAGAAGTCTGTTATTTATCTGCGAAAAACCGGCCCTAGACAGACCCGCGCCCAATACCAGCATTGATAAGGCAAAGCTCATATGTCCTATCATTTTCATGGGTGACAGCATAACTTCCGGCAGCATGCCGGCGGGGATGATTCTCCTGACCGCAAGAGCGATTATTATTGCCAGCACCGGCGGGTTCAGCAGAGATTTTAAGTCGAAGTTTTCGCTTTTCTTTTTAAATATAAAAAAGCTTCCCACTGACCACATAAGGATATTAAAGCCGAGAATATACAAGAATATGTATCCCAAGAGCTCATCTTTTTGCGGTGATGAAAACAGAAAATAAACTATGTTCATGGGAAGATATCCGCAGTTCTGAAAGGCTAAAAGGGCTATGGTTTCCTTGGAAAAGGATTTGTCTTTAACCAGCCACGTATAGAGTATCCCCAGGGTTAGCCCCACCAGAAAAATAACTATGCTTAATATAATAAATATCCATACTGATGGGCCAGAGCTTAGTATGGGGTTTTCAACCAGATTAGTAAAAATTAAACAAGGGACGCATATTTTTATTAAAAAATCAGTCAGGAAATTGACCCCGGCCTCAGTAAGAGTTTTTTTTCGATATAGAAAGAAGCCAAGCCCGGCCAGGATAATAAGCTTGGTTATTATGGAATAAATATTGAGAAGCGATGCGTCGTGCATTTCTTTTAATATTGAACCTAATTATATCAGAAAAGAGTTGATTTAAAAAGGCCAATTGATACAATAAATAAGCTAACCCTTGCTGGCAGCGGCGTTTTTTTTGGTCCCCTGAATAAAGCCGGGGTGGCGGAATTGGCAGACGCGCAGCGCTCAGAACGCTGTGGTCGAAAGGCCTTCGGGGTTCAAATCCCCGCTCCGGCATTATTTTTCGAAGCAAGAATCCAATATTGAATTAGTTGAAGAATACAAGGCATTCAGCGCGATTTTACGGGCTTGTTTTGTTGTTATTTGTTTGTCTAGGCATATCTTGCTATTTTATCGATAATCCCAGGCCTGCTAGCGTTACTTCGGGAATCCCTTCTTCTTACCAACCTCCCACAGATAGCCAGATCATAGAAGACTTGCTCGAAAGTCCTTTAAAAGTATTTTTCCTGGAGATTTTAACCCTGCTTATTATTTTCGGGATTATAGCCGGATTGCTTATAGATTTTAAATTTGTCGTTGAAGTGGTGAAGGCAAAAACCTTGGGGTTTTCTGAAAAATTTCCCGGTTTTCCGGTTAACCTTTCGACTTTCCTGAAAGTTTCGCTCTTAATGGGTTTTTTTTACCTGGCTTTTAAGTTTGTTCAAATTTATCTAAATTACTTTTTTCCGTCCCGGGTACTTTCGATCGCAATCACATTTAACGGTCTTTTTGAAATCGCGTCGATTATTTGCATAGTTTCTTTTTTTGGAGAAAGAAATATCTTTTCAGGCAGAGTTTCGATTAACCTTTTTACATCGGCCCTCAGGACATACATCGGAATTTTGCCTATTTTGCTGGGCGTTTTGCTTTTAAATATTTTGATATTTAGATTTTTTAAGATTGAGCCCGAGTATATGCAGCCGGTCAAGATAATTTTTCAAGAGAAGAGCCTTTTTAACGTTGCGCTTTTATTGCTGGAAGGAGCGATCTTCGCTCCTCTATTTGAGGAGCTCTTTTTCAGAGGTTTGTTTTACGGCCTTTTAAGGAACAGATTTTCAATTGGTTTTTCCGCGTTGGCAAGCGGGTTATTCTTTTCTTTACTTCACCAAAACGCTTTTGCTTTTCTGCCTATATTTATTCTAGGCTTAAGTTTTGCTTTTCTGTATGAACGGACAAAGAATATATTCGTTCCGATTTTACTCCATGCCTTTCACAATTCTTTTATCCTCGTGCTTATTTTCATCATAAAGCCCTGGTAACCTCCAGGAATTAAAAGTCGCAAGTCTTGCTTGCCCCGTGGCGTAGCTTTACGGGGCTTGCCCCTTGACGAGCGTCAGGGAGTTTTGCGGGGAGCTTTTGGTTTTAAGTCTGATTAATCGTTTATTATATCCTGAAATTCCAAAGGCAGGCCCAGTAATTGTTTTATTGATCGTATCCTCTGAGATATGTAGGGGTGGGTGCGGAAATAGGATATGGGACGGGGTTTTTCCTCCCGGTTTTTTTCCCGTAGCTTATTTAAAACGTTGATTCCTTCTTTGGGATCAAAACCGGCCTTTTCAGTGTATTTGACAGCTAATTCGTCAGCCAGAAGTTCGTCTTCCTGCGAATATTCGCTCATTATCGTGGCGAATATCAAATCTACTCCCTGGGCTCCGGAGATATTCCCTGATGACGGCACCTGGGAAGCGGCGAGAAGAAGAAAGTTGTATCCCAGAGCCGCTTGCAGCTTTTTTATATGATGTCTGGCGACTATATGTCCGATTTCATGAGCCAAGACAAAAGCTATCTGGTCGTCATTATCAAGCATATCCAGAAGACCCCTGTAGACATAGATATAACCTCCGGGCAGGCTGGCGGCATTTATTTCATCCTTTTCGTCGATCACTCCGAAATAATAATTTATTTCTTTTCGGTCACAGACATCAGAGACCATGCGCCCGATCTCAAAAATTTTATTTGTTATCCGAGGGTCTTTAAATATAGGCAGTTTATTTTCGACTGATTTGGATACGTTACGGCCGAGATTTACCTCTTTTTCGGTAGAATAGAAGAATATATCTTGCTGGTGAGTCGCGGTGTTGTATTCAGTGGTGATGCAGCCATAAAGGCCGAGGCCACAAAGCATTAAAATAAAAATGGTCCGGGAAGGTATGATTTTATTATTCGGTAAATTCACGAAGTTTGAACAGGGATTGTAGCGGGCAGCCGTAGCCGGAAAGTGCTTCCCCGGCGCCCTCTTCTCTGTCTACGACCACAAAGGCTTTTGTAACGTTTATTTTTAAGGTGCGCAGTTTCTGGATTGCTTCAACCAGGGATTTGCCGGTCGTGGCGACATCGTCGATTATAATAACTTTTGAGTTCTTGGGTATGTTTGGGCCTTCAATTATTTTAGCCCGGCCGTGTTTTTTGGCTGATTTTCTAACAATAAATGTCTTAAGGCATTTCCGCTTAATGTGAGCGTGGTAGGCCAGGCTGGAAAGTATGGGATCAGCCCCTAAAGTCGGACCCCCGACAGCGGAAAATTTCTCTTTTTCAAGTTCTTTCCAGAGAAGGTTCGCGATTAAAAACGCGCCTTTGCTTTTAAGGCTTATTTTGCGCACGTCGACATAGAAGCTGCTTATTTTACCTGAGGAAAGAAGTATGCGTTTTTTAAAGAAAGCTTCGTTATATATAAGCTTAAATAAATCTCTTCGCAAATCTTTTTCATTCATAGCCGCCTATTGTAACGCGTCTTTGAGCCGAAGTCAATCGTCGACTTGTCGTGGCTTTACGGCACGCAAGTAGCGACAAAAAGGTTTACAACAGCGGCTTTCATGTTAAAATAGTCTGTGATTTTCACTGAGTACGCGAAAGGGTTGTTGGATGTCTTGATTCCCAGGGCTTGTCTTCGTTGCGGAGTTAAACTTATTAAAAAGTCCGCTCTTTGTGATAATTGCTTGAGCTTTAAAAGGAATTTTCCCCCTTTTTGTCCAAGGTGCGGTCAGGGTATATCCGCGGGATTTAAGACAAAGACCTGTCCGCGCTGTTTGCGAACAAAATTTTATTTTGACCGGAATTTAAGCCCCTTTTTATTTGAAAGCCCTTTGACGGAGCTTATCCATTTATTCAAATATCAGGGCTTCGACAATTTAGGCCTTATTTTCTCGGAAAAATTAGCCCTTTTTATACGAAGTCTAAATTTAAGGCTTGATAATTACGATTTCATAACCAGCGTTCCTCTTCACCCTCGGAAGCTGCGGGAACGCGAATACAATCAGAGCAGAATTTTAGCCGAAAATATAGGTTTAAAATTCGGGTTACAATTTTTTCAGGCATTAGGCGTAAAGAGATATTTGAAAAGCCAGGTGACCAGGACTTATCGGCAGAGGCAAACCGAGCTCAAAGATAATTTTTATCTAAAGGCAGATGTTTCAGGAAAGCGGCTTGTCCTGGTGGACGATGTTTTTACAACCGGAGCAACGGTTTCGGAATCCGCCAAAGTCTTAAAGGAAAATGGCGCCTCGGAGGTTTTAGTTTTAACTCTGGCTATTAGAAAGCCTCAGTATCAAAAAAGCGATGAGAATAATACGTAACTATTTTTTAAGCGAGTTTTTCAGTAACTTTTTCTTTTCTTTCCTGATTATTACCTTTTTTATGGTTTTGGGAAATTTAATGGTATTGCCCGACCTTATTATTCGTAAGGGTATAGGCGTAATCGCTGCCTTTCAGATTTTTATCTATCGCATGCCTTATCTTCTTATCTATACTTTACCTTTATCGTGCCTATTGGGAGTGCTTTTGTCGATGGGCAGAATTTCCGCCGATAATGAAATAATAGCCCTTAAGGTGGCCGGAATTGCTTTTTCCCGGATTTTAGCGATGTTTTTTGTTGTGGGTCTTATTATTTCCTTATTTTTAATTGTTCTTAACGATTCTTTTATTCCTCGGGTCCATTTTGCCTCCCGCAAGCTTTACAAGCAGGTAAGTAAAGAAAACCCTTTTATTTTCATTGAACCGGGCTCTTTTGTCGAGTTCAACGAATATAAACTTTTTGCCCAGGATATAGAGCGGAATTCTCTTAAGAAAGTCTTCATCTATGAGCTTAAGGAGGGTTCTTCTAATGTTATTTATGCTGATGAGGGTGATTTTGTGATTGACGAGTCGCTCTTGAAGATAAAGCTTAAAGACGGATTTATCGAAGGACCGGGCATGAAATATCGAATACATTTTAAGAATCATTTTATGCATCTGCCTATTGAGAAGGAAGGTGCGAAGGCTTCCAAAAAGGCAAAGGATATGGGTATAAAAGAGATTAAAAGAAAGATTGAGCGCCTTGAACAGGAAGATATTGATCCCCTTCCTCTTCGGGTGGAATTCCATAGGAAGATAAGCCTTTCGTTTTCAAGCGTGGTTTTTGTTCTTTTAGGATTTGGGATAGCCGGTATAGTTCGCCACAGAGAGAAAAACATAAACATAGGTATTTGCATTTTGGTTGGCTTGCTGTACTATTTTCTGGCTGATGGTCTGGACGTGGGTAAACTCCTTGCATTTAAGGGAATAATGCCGGCATTCTTGTCGATGTGGACACCGAATATAGTATTTCTTGCTATCGGAGGTTATTTTTCGTATAAAATATGCGTATCATAGACAGATATATATTTAAACAAGTTACCTCAGGTTATGTCCTGTTGCTTGTAGCCTTTTTATTCCTTTACGTAATTATCGACGCTTCTAGCCAGCTTCAGGACATACTTAAAGACAAAATACCTTTTTTAATAATCCTTAAATATTATCTTTTTTTTCTGCCCCAGATATTTATAGTAGTTTCGCCTTTTTCGTTTCTTCTTTCTTCCTTGTACTGCATAGGCGTGCTCAATAAAGACAATGAGATAATTTCTTTACGGACCCAGGGGATGAGCGTGCTCGGCATTGCCCAGGTGTTTATTGTCTTGGCTATTTTTTTAAGTTTTGTTTCTCTGTTTCTGGAAGACCAGATTATTCCCCAAAGCTACGGCCAGCTTAAGCAAATCCGCGGTTACAAAGAATTGAAGCTTAAAGAAGATGAAATCGTTGAAAAATTCGCGTTTTATTCCTCGGAAGGATATGTGGTATTTGCCCGGGATTTCAATCTTAGCCAGCGTACATTGAACAATGTTAATGTTTTTGTTCAGGATGAAAAAGGCAATATCACCCATGAAATAATCGCCGAAAAATTAGTCTATCGCGCAGGATCCTGGAATTTTATAAATGCCTCCTTTTATATGCTTGTCGAAAATCGATTGATGCCCGGAAGCCCTAGTTTTATGGAAGAAAGAGAGCTGGATTTGTCGGATACCCCCCGGGAACTTTTTGAGAAATCTAATATGCGCTGGCAGGATTTATCTTTGAAGGATATCCAGAATCAAATTTCGAAATTAGCTGCTTGGAAAGCAAGAAAGATTATAAACTCCCTGCGGGTTGAATTTCACCGCAAGATCGCTTTAAGCTTCTCCACTTTTTTCATGCTTTTAGGAAGCCTTCCTTTCGCCTTGAAGATTAAAAAACGCCAGGTCGGCCTTTCAAGTCTGGGCCTTGCGTTTTTTACCGGTTTTTTGTACTACGTGATGTTTTCTTTAAGTTCGCCTTTAGGTAAAGTCGATTTTTTCTTTCCCTGGTTATCCTGCTGGCTTCCTAACGTATTCTTCGGTATTTCCGGTGCTGTAGGCCTTTACACTCTTACCTAAACGTAAATTCTTTTTATATCGCTGGCAAGTCCGGTGAAGATTTCGTAAGGAATGGTTGCGGATTTCTCGGCAAGTTCCCGGGCAGTAATTTCTTCGCTTCCGCTTTTACCGATTAAAACGGCGGTGTCGCCGATATTTACATTACCCTTTAAGGGGCTTAAGTCTATAACTATGTGGTCCATGCACACCCGGCCTAAAACCCGGCAGCGCCTTTGTTTTATCAAGGCTTCGGCTTTTCCGGAAAGCCGCCAGGGATAACCATAAGCATAACCGCAGGCTAACACTCCTGCCAGGGTATCTTTTTTTGTTTTAAAAGTATTGGAGTAACTCACAAAAGAATTTTTTGCTATTTTCTTAATGTGTATAATCCTTGATTTAAGACTAAGCGCAGGTTTTAGGTTTATTTTCAAGTGAGGGTCCGGCTTCGCGCCGTAAAGAAGCAGACCCGTTCTTACCATATTTAAGTGCGCATGCTTAAAGTTTACCAGGCCTGCGCTGTTGCAAAGATGCAAAATTGCAATAGGTATATTTTTTTGCTTAAGTCTTTCAATTAAGGCTTTAAATCTCTTTATTTGAAGATTAGTAAATTGCACGTTGCTTTCGGCTGATGAAAAATGCGAGTAGAGACCTTCGATCTTTATATTTTTAAGGCTGTATGCTTTTTCGATAAAAGATTGGGCCGTTTCGTATTTAAGCCCGAGCCGGCTCATTCCGGTATCCACCTTAATGTGTATTAAAGCTTTAATATTGCATTTTTTTGCGCTGTTGTTAAGGTGTTCAAGCAAGCTTTCCTCCATTACCGTAAAGCGCACTTTTTTCTTTATATAATAAGCCAGATTCTCGTAAAGAATAATATTGCTTAAGATTAATAAGGGAGTTGTAATTCCGGCTGCCAGCATTTTCCGAGCTTCGTTAAGGCTGTTAATTCCCAGGAAATCAACTTTTTCTTTTTCCAAAACTTCGGCTATCTTTATAAGTCCGTGGCCATAGGCGTTTTGTTTGATTACTCCCATTATCTTTGTTGAGGCCGGAATTTTTGCCCGCACACGTTTTAGGTTTTGCGAAATATTCTTCAAGCTTATCTCAATCCAGATATTATCATTCATGCGTTATGCCTTTAATTGAAGGACGCTAATTTCCGCGAATTTAAAGACTAATTCGAGTTCAACGTTTTCTAATTTGACAGGTTTCAGGGTGTAAGTATAACGGTTCAAGCGCGCCGACATCAATGAAATTTTTATTTGCGTATTCTTCCTCGCTTTTCGGCACAAGATTGGCGGCCGTGGGGTAGCTTAGACCTTCGGTTATATGAGCATCGGGATGTATTTTTTCTATCCCTTCTTTAAATTTTAGACTTTCCCCGCAGAAAATACAATCTTTATCCGTAAATTTTTTTAAGAATTCCTCTAAGGGCATGAGTTTAGGCTTTACGCGGGCTTTAATCCTATTTTTTGTTTTTGTATAAACCGCCCCGTAGATTAGGGTTTTTTTTGCGTCAGTAATTATCACTGTTTTTTTACCCGGGCAGGATATTTCCTGGGCAACGGCAATAAAGCTTGAAAGGCCGATTATCGGCTTTTTCAAAGCCGCGTGAAAGCCTTTGACAGTGCTGCAGGCGATTCTTAGGCCTGTAAACGAACCCGGTCCCAGCCCCACGGAAAAGGCATTGATTTCGTTGATATCCAAGCCGGCTTTATTTAAAAGTTTATCGGTGATCGGAATTATCTCTCTTGAGGCGTCAGAGGCGGCGGTATTTTCTTGAAATATTTTACCTTGTTTGCATAAAGCGATGCTCAGACTGGGAGTTGAGTTCTCTATGACTAGGATGTTCATATTATTTAGGTTAGGGTATCGGTTTTAGTTTAGATAATTTTTTCATTAGGCCGGCCGTATTGGCGCTTATGGTTATTTTTCTTGAAGTAAGAGATTTTAGCTCGATATGTATTTTAAAACAGGCCCCTTTGATTTCGATTTTATCAGCCCATTCGATTAAGACTAATCCTTTTTTATCTGAAATTAGTTCGAAAACTTCGTCGGGTATTTGTCTTGAGTTTAAGCGGTATAAGTCAACATGGTAAAGGGGAAGCCTGCCTCGATGTTCCTTAAGAATAACAAAGGAACTGCTGGTTACTTCATCAGGCTTTATTGCGAAACTTTCGGCAATCCCTTTTATGAAAGTGGTTTTTCCCGCACCAAGCCTGCCCTGGAAGCCCACCACATCGCCCTTACTCAGGATTCGGGAGAATTTGCGGGCTAAGACCAGGGTTTGGCCCAGGTTCTTCGTTACAAACTTTTTCATAGACAAAAGTACCCTTCGATTTTTAAAGGCAGGGTTTTTCCCTCTGTATTCCGGATTGATACCTTGGCTTTTCGGGAGTTTTTAATAAAGCCGATATAAAAAAAACCTTTTTTTTCAAGGGTGCCACGATTTTTTAGCGGGCTCGTAAAAAGGAGTTCATAGTCCTCTCCGTCATAGAGGGCATTTTCTATTTTAGCCCCGGGATTTAAAGGTATGTGGTCTTTGAATAAGACAGCTTGTTTCTTGCTCTCAGAAAGAATTCTGTAAAGATCAAGAACCAGGCCGTCGGAAATATCTATCATGGAGTTTATCTTAAAATTCCTGGTTAAAAATTGCGCTTCTTTTATTTTCGGCCTGAACCTTACTTTGCCATTTAGAGAACATCCCAGTTTTCCGCTCGTGAATATCCCGTCCGCGTCTTTAGCGCCGCTTCGGGTTGTTATTCTATTTTTTTCGGCATAACCCAAGCACCAGACATCCAAAAAGATTTTTCTTGCCCTGCTCATATCTCCTCCGACTATGCTGAGTTTAAACTTTTCGGAGATTTCCCTGATTCCTTTTAGAATCGAAAGAGCTTTTTTTGAATATTTTCGGGGTAAAGCCAGAGATACGCCTATATATTTGGGTCTGCCGGCCATTGCCGCGACATCACTTAGGGTTCTTGCCACAGCGCGATATCCTATATCTTCGAATTTGCATTTCTTTATGGTAAAATGCACGTCTTCGATAAACATATCCCCGCAAAAAAGTAAATATTTCTTGCCGGATTTAATAACCGCGGCATCATCCCCCGGTCCTATGTAGACGGATTTATCCTGTCGTAACTTCTTGAATTTCTGAATTAGCTTAAGCTCTTCCATCTTTTACAAATTTACCTATTAATCACAAATCACTAACCGCTATCGCTATACGCTATACGCTATACGCTATACGCTATACGCTACTCAACCTATAACCTTCTTTATATTTTTTCCATAGGGCGGTCGTATTATCCCTTTTTCGGTTATTATCGCAGTTATAAGCTGGGGAGGTGTTATGTCGAAGGCAGGATTATAGGCTTTCACTTTCTTGGGGGCAATAGCTTTTCCGAAAACGCTTTTTATTTCCTGGGGGCTTCTTTCCTCGATAGGTATACTCCGCCAGCTTCGCAGGTTAAGGTCAAATGTCGATGACGGCGCGGCTACATAGAAAGGTATCTTATGGTATTTGCACAGGACCGCGAGACTATATGTGCCGATTTTATTGGCAGCGGCTCCGTCTTTGGTTATTCTGTCGGCACCCACAATGGTTTTATCTATTTGTCCGGCCTTGATAAGCGCGGCTGCCGCATTATCGCAGATTAAGGTAGTATCTATTTTTCGCGAGGTTAATTCCCAGGCTGTAAGCCTGGCCCCTTGCAAAAGCGGCCGGGTTTCATCAGCAAAGACTTTTATCCCCGGATATCGTTTATGGGCCCGATAGATTATGGCTAGAGCCGTTCCTTGGCCGGAGGTCGCTAAGAAGCCGGCATTGCAGTGGGTAAGAATAGCATCTTTTGGTTTTATGAGCTTGGCTCCGAAAGCAGCGATTCCCTGACAAAGCTTTATATCTTCATTGTGGATTGCCCGGGATTCATTTTTGATTACAGTTTTGATGGTTTTGATGCTTCTATTTTTGTTAGCAATTATTTTATTTTGAATTCTATCCAGAGCCCAAAACAGATTAACCGCCGTGGGCCGGCTTATTTTTAAGTGCTGGATGTTGTTAAAGACTGTTTTTAAAAAAGCTTTTTTTGATTTTGTTTTTATATTCTTTATTGAAACGTATACGCTGTAGCCGGCAAATACGCCTATTAACGGCGCGCCCCGGACCTTAAGCCGCTTTATAGCCGTAAAGGCGTCTTTTATGGTTTTAATCTCAAGGTAGCTTACTTTTAAAGGTAATTTAGTCTGATCGATTATTGTCAGCTTTGAATTTTTGAAGGACAAGGAAAAATGCTTCATTTAGCCCCTTTCATGTTAAATCAGCTTAAGGTTTCTTTTGTTTTCGGCTTAGCCCCCAGGATGCTCTTCAATAACTTATACAACAGACTGTACTCTACGTCAACCGCGGCGTAGGGGCATACTTCCCGGCAGCAGAGGCATTTTATGCACCGGGAATAATCGATTTCAACTTGTTTTTTTTGATTTATTTTGATGGCGGCAACAGGGCAGGTTTCAATGCACTTTTTACAGATTTTGCAAACTGACGTATTGATTACGGGCTTAAGACTAAGAAGCGTTCCGGCGAGCTTAAGAACCGGTCTGGGGATTGTTGCGAGAATCGTCGGTGGTGCAAAAATAAAATCATTTATTTTGAATTTTTGCCAGTCTTCGGGTTCGATTTGGATCTGCGAAGGGTCAAAAAGATGTTGCGTAAGGCCCAGCCGAATGTAGGGAATTTTTTCAGGGTCTATTTTTATAAGTTTGCATAAAACCCAATCTAAAGCCCAGGCAGAGTCGGAAAATACTATTAATCCTCGCTTTTTTGGCGTACCTTTTTTAGCAGGGCCTTCTCCTTCCAGGGATACTATCGCATCAAGTATATTTATTTGAGGTTTAAACATTTTAAAGATATCGACCAGTATGCGGGCAAAATCATCCGGCTTAGGGAAATCTTTATGCAGCGAGCTTTTTTTCATTCCCTGGACAAACCCGTAGGTGTTTTTTACGGCCGCGGTTATAAGCATTAAGTCGTGGGTCTTCAGTTTAGGCAAGTTAATGACAGCATCAAATCCTTTTGTCCACCATGAGAACGGGATTTGATTCTTTGCATAGGGAGGTTTATCATTGGAAAGAAGGGTCAGGGTCTCGGGGAATTTATCAAGGCCGAGGGTTGTGTAAATTTCTGAAACTGAAGTTACGGATGTGAAGCCGCCCGGGTTATCAGCCAGAAAAACTTTTGTTCCTTTATCTTTTAGGGCATGAGCCAAAGCCAGGATGAAGTTTGGATGAGTGGTTATTGCTTCGTGGGGTTCCGCATTCATTAAAAGATTTGGTTTAATGAGGACGCGTTTTTTATCCTGAAAATAATTTTCGCCAAAAACGTTATCTAATCTCTCTCTTATCAGGTGGTATAATTTTTCCTTATCGTAGTCGTAATTATCGGTTTTGCTTATAAAGACCTTCATATATTAAATATTCTTTTCGCGTTTTCAAGAATTATTTCCTTCATGGCATTTGGGTCTTTATTTTTTATTCTGGCAATTTCCATAAGGCCCTCTTTGACATATAAAGGATTATTCCTTTTGCCTCGAATCGCCTGGGGCGCGAGATACGGTGAATCGGTCTCGGTTAAAATAAGTTCTTCAGGCGCAAGCTTTATTGCCTCTCTTAGTATATCAGCTTTTTTAAAAGTGATGTTTGTCGCGAACGAGGCGAAATAGCCGCAGGAGGCGACTTCTTTTATGAATTCTTTGTCCTGGGAAAAGCAGTGGAATACAACTTTTTTTAATCCTTTTTCTTTGAGCATTTTAAGGATTGTTTCTTTAAAGCCCCGGTTATGAATAAAAAGAGGCAAGTTGTATTCTTTTGCCAGGTCCATAAATTCGGAAAACACCTCTTTCTGCTTTTCGATGGCTACAGTTGATTTGGTATCCAGCCCTACTTCGCCGATAGCGACAATCCGTTTATTATTTTCAATGAAGCGGCTGTATTCCTGTATTACCCCGGGATTAAAATCCTGCGCGTAATAGGGGTGGAATCCTAAGCTGAATTTAATTAAATTGCAGCCGGAAAAAAGCTTGATGGCATTTCTTGCGTTTTCAAGGTTTACCGCGCTTTCTATTGCAGCGTAAAGACTATTTTCTAAACTTTTAAGAACTTTGTCCAAATCATTAGAAAAGTCAGGGAAGGACAAGTGGCAGTGGCAGTCAATCAGCATTTTAATTCTTAATAAAATATGTCACAAGGATACAAAGTCACAAGGTCACATGCGGCTTGTAATCAGGTTTCGATTCTGGGGAATAAAGGTTCGCCCTTTTTGGTTGCCAGGCCCGAAGGTAAACTCCCCCATTCTATTTCTTTCTGAAAATCCGCTTTATCCAGGGGTTTATCAAGGCCGAGCTGGTTATAGATTTTCTGGCAAGTTTCCGGGATAAACGGGTAGAGATAGATGCTTATTATACGCAGCGATTCCATTAAGAAGTATATAAAGTTTTCAAGCTCTTTAATCTTTTTTTCTTTCGCTAAAGACCAGGGTTTCTTTTCTTCTACTGATTTATTGGCAATTCTTACCAGCTCCCAGATATTTTCCAGGCTTAAGTAGAAATTTATATCCTTCATTGACTTAAGATATTTTTCAGGAAGCTCGTCTATCACTTTTTTGTATTCAGCCGGCATTTCTTTGCCGGCTTCGGGAATACGTCCCATGAAATATTTTTCAACCATATTTAGGCTTCGAAAGACAAGGTTTCCTAAATCATTAGCCAGATCGCTGTTTACTCTCTGGATCATTGCCTTGTAGGAGAATTTCCCGTCTAAGCCAAAAGGCACTTCCCGTAAAAGAAAGAAGCGGAAACAGTCCTTTCCGAATTCTTCGACTATATCCAGGGGCGATACTACATTTCCTTTCGACTTGGACATCTTTTCGCTGCCGCTATCTTTTTCTACCAGCCACCAGCCATGGGCAAATACGCATTTAGGCGGCGGAAGTTCCAGAGCTTTAAGCATTATCGGCCAGTAAATCGCGTGTTGACGCAGGATATCTTTTCCTATGAAGTGAAAATCCGCCGGCCAGAGCCTTTCGAATTTCGCCTTATCGGAAAAACATCCTGCCGCACTTATATAATTTAGAAGGGCGTCAAACCAGACATAGGTTACATAATCAGGGTCAAATGCGAATTCGATTCCCCATTCGAGGCGCTCTTTGGGGCGCGAAATGCATAAGTCGTTGAGCTTATTACCTTTAAGGAAGCTTAAAACTTCGTTATAACGTTCTGTAGGCTTTATGAAATCTTTATTTTTTTCAATGTGGCTGATAAGCCAGTCCTGGTATTTGGAGAGTTTGAAGAAATAATTCTTTTCTTTGATAAATTCAACATCTCTCTTGCAGTCAGGGCATTTATTATCGGCGGCTTGAGTTTCGGTCCAGAACGATTCACAGGGCACGCAGTAAAAACCTTCATAGACCGATTCATAGACATCTTTTTTTTCATAGAGATCTTTGATTACTTTCTGGACTACTTTTTTATGCCGGGGTTCGGTTGTGCGTATAAAATCATCAGTTCTTACATTAAGGGTCTGCCACAAAATCTTAAAATTATCAGATGTTTTATCCACAAAATCCTGGGGTGATAAATTTTGTTCTTCAGCCGCCCGTTTAATTTTTTGTCCGTGTTCATCGGTCCCGGTTAAAAAGAAAACCTCGTCGCCCAGGAGTCTATGAAACCTTGCCTGGACATCACCGGCTATATTAGTGTAGGCGTGGCCGATGTGGGGTGAAGAGTTGACATAATATAAAGGCGTGCTTAAATAGAATTTTTTCATCTTTAAGGTTTTTGGTGGCCTTTGGGTTTATCAACCGGCAACTTTTCACATTGCATATCTTTATCGTAAGCTAATCTTTCGCGGCTTCCTCCTTCGAATTCCAAGACAACTTCTCGCTTAAGAGGATTGACTTCCAGGACCCGGGCTTTTCCTTTTGGGGTATTTAAGGTTTGGCCTTCTTTGGGCAGTTTTTTCCGCAGTTCCTTATAGACTTTGTGCTCATAGCTTAGACAGCACATAAGTCTTCCGCATATTCCGGATATCTTTGTGGGGTTAAGGGGCAGGTTTTGTTCTTTGGCCATTTTTATCGTAACCGGTTCGAAGTTTCTTAAGAAAGACGTACAGCATAGGGCTCTTCCGCACGGCCCTATCCCCCCGAAAAGGCGGGTTTCATCCCGTACGCCCATTTGGCGCATCTCAATCCGGGTCTTGAATATCTTGGCTAGGTCCTTTACCAGGTCACGGAAGTCAATTCTTCCTTCAGCGGTAAAATAGAAAATAATCTTGGACTTATCGAAGGAATATTCCGCGTCAATAAGTTTCATGTTAAGGTTATGTTCGCTTATATTCTTTTCACAGGTCTTTATTGCTTTTTTTGCTTTGCTGTTGTTTTCTTTTACCTGCTTAAGGTCGTCCATGTGCATTATCCGGACTATATTCTTTACCGAATTCTTTGTTTCTTCCGCGATTTCTTCGGGTTCGGATATCACTTGACCGTAGTCTTGTCCGCGTTCGGCTTCGACTATGACGTAGTCGCCGATTTTCACTTCCAGGTCACCGTAGGCAAAAAGGTTTGTAAGCCCCACCTCTCTTAATCTTACTGCTACTGTTTTATTCATCTCTTACTCCTTTAAACGCTGATTTTCGCTAATCAAGACACTAATTTTCGCTAATTAGAACGCGTACGCTAATACTATCTTGCTTTGTTAATCTTAATTCGCGGAAATTAGTCTTCAATTCGCGTAAATTAGCGTCTTTAAGCTTTACGCTAGTATATCCCTAATAAGGTTATTTGCCAGGTTTAAATTGATATTGTCCAAGGTTTCGTTTATTGCGAATAAACGTTCGACTTTATCGGCAAGTTCATCCAGGCTAAAGCGCTTCTGGTAATTTTCGATTTTTTGGTCGAAGTCCGAATTCATTACCTCGTTTTCTTCACCGACTTTTGTCAATAAGCAGTCCCGCAGAAACGAAAGCAAAAGCTGGGTCGTCTCTTTAAGGGATTTACGGTCTGTTTCGTATACATTGAACTGTAAAGTCGAATCAGCGAAAATTTTCTGCCGTTTCAGTAAATAGCTTTTTGATGTCAATTTATTTATTGAGTTTAAGCGGCCTTCGGAGAATTTAAGCAAAAAGTCAATATTTTCGGCTGAAGCGTATTTACTTAAAACATATTTTTTCGATTCGTCGATTTTAAGGCAAAACCATATTTTTTGAGTTCTCGAGCGTATAGTCGCAAGAAGGTTTTCCGGCTTTGAGCTTATCAGGAAAAAAACTACATTGGCCGGCGGCTCTTCCAGGGTTTTGAGGAAGGCGTTGCTGGCGTCAGGGGTCAGTTTATCCGCCTCGTCGATAATTATCACTTTGTAAGTAGCGGAGAAATTCTTCAAGCAGACCTTTTGTTGTATTTCCCGGATATCCTGAATGCCGATTGAGTTCTTGGGTTTCACTTCAATTACGTCAGGATGAATTTTTGCCTGGATATTCCGGCAGGTCTGACAGGTAAGACAAGGCCTATCTTCTTGAGGGCAATTAAGAAGACTTACAATATACCAGGCTGTCTTTTTTTTGCCGATGCCGTCCTTTCCGGTGAAAAGATAGGCGTGCCCTATCCGTTTATTTTTTTGAATAAGTTTAAAATAATCAATTACGTTCTTATGACCGATAATTTCTACTGACATATTTTTTTGCGGCAGGGTTTTATTTTTAAGTTTACGACTTCTGCGATTTGTTTATGAGTGCGCGCTTTGTCGCCGTCTGCCTTTATGATTTTTATGCGTTTTGGCTCTTTTTTAGCTAAAACCCGGTAGCCTTTCCTTAAGGCTTCGTGGAATTTTAAGGGCCTGCGTTCAATACGGTCTTTTTTCCGCTTTATCCTAAGAAGAGCTTTCTTTGGGGCAACATCCAGGACAAAGGTTAAATCCGGCTTTATGCCTTGGCAGGCTAATTTAACCACTGTTGATATTTTTTTTATCCCTAAGCCTAAGGCATACCCCTGATATACAAGGGTTGAGTCAGAAAACCTGTCGCAGATCACTACCTTGTATTTTTTTAAGGCCTTAAACAGTTCTTCTTTAACAAATTGAGCCCTGGCCGCGCAGTATAGAAAAAGCTCTGTTTCCGGGGCTATCCCCCTTTTAGAATAAAGAAGTACCTTTCGTATTTGTTCGCTTAACTTTGTTGAGCCGGGCTCCCGGAATCTTTTAACGCTTAAGCCTCTTTTACGCAGAAGCTTTGCCAGGAACTTGATATGGGTGCTTTTACCGGTGCGTTCCCCTCCTTCAAAGGTTATAAACAAGGCTTTTCTCTTTAAAGTTTTCTTCGCCATTCGGTGCCGTCCTTTGTATCTTCCAGTATTACGCCCTTATTTTCAAGCTCTTTGCGGATCTTATCAGCTTCGGCGAATTTCTTTTCTTTTCGAAGTTTAAGGCGCAAGTTTATGAGTTCGCTTATTTTCTCGTTGTCCATCGAGCCGCTATCAATTTCAGGGAAAGTAAAACCGAACACGTCGGTTATTACGGTCATTAAATTAACGATTTTACCGAGCTTTATTTCGCTTTGAGAATCTTCAGTTTCAAGAAGCTTATTGGTCATATTAACCAATTCGAATAAGACAGCCAGGGCTTTTGGGGTATTAAAATCGTCATCCATTGATTCCTGAAACTGAGCCCTGATTTCTTCTATGCCGCCGATTTTCGTTTCACATGCCGGAAGTGACATTTTTTTAAGTTTGTTTACCAAAAGATATATTCTTTCGTAAGCGCTTTTTGCCTCTTCCATCTTCTCCCAGGAAAAGTCAACCGGGCTTGAGTAATGAGCCTGCAGGTAAAAGATCTTAAGGATGTCCGCCGGGTATTTATTTATGACATCTTTAATTGTATAGAAATTACCCAAAGACTTTGCCATCTTTTGCCCGTTTATGGTCAAAAGGCCGTGATGTATCCAGAAATTAGCAAAAGGTTTTCCGGTTAAGGCCTCGGATTGAGCGATTTCATTTTCGTGATGAGGAAAGACAAGGTCGCGTCCGCCTCCGTGTATGTCCAGAGTATCGGTTTTTAGGTATTTCTGGCTCATGACCGAGCATTCGATATGCCAGCCGGGCCGGCCCTTTCCCCAAGGGCTTTGCCATGAAGGCTCGTTTTCTTTTGCGGCCTTCCAGAGGGCAAAATCAAGCGGGTCCTCTTTTAAGGGGTCTTCTTCGATTCTTACCGAAGACAATAAATCATCGATTTTTTTGCCGGAAAGTTTTCCGTAATCCTTGAATTTCCTTACCGAGAAATAGACGTTTCCCTGTTTTTCGTAAGCAATGTCTTTTGCGATTAGGCCCTGGGCGAATTTAATCATTTCAGGGATATTTTCCGTAGCTTTGGGCTCTATGTCGGCTTTGGGGATTTTTAAACTTTCCAGGTCCTGGTAGTAGCTGTCAATATAAGTCTTTCGGACTTCCTCAAAACCTTCTTCTAGTGAGATATTTTTATCTTTGCTCCACTGCCTGGCTTTATTTATGATCTTGTCGTCAATGTCAGTTATATTTCGTATAAAATCAACCTTAAACCCCCTGTATTTTAGATATTTGCGTATTACCTCGAATATATAGAGTGAGCGGGCGTGTCCTATATGACAGTCGTCATATACCGTTACCCCGCAGGTATACATCTTTATTTCCTGGTTTTTTTGGGGCTTAAATTCCTGCTTTTTCCTGGTTAAAGTATTGTAGATCTTGATCATAAGACGCTAATTTCCGCGGATTACAATGACAAATTTACACTAATTTTATTAGCCGTAATCCTTTTTAAGTTAACCCAGATTATACCTTTTTTTTATCGGAGAATCAAGGTCGTTATAATCGGCAAAAACCATCTAGCACTATTCTCAAATTCTTAAGAATATTGGAATAGTTAAGGGTGAATAAAGTATTCCAATATTCTTAAGAACGTTGGAATAGCTAGGAATGGTTTAGGTAGACAAGGGTAAGGTTATTGTGAAGGTAGTGCCGTGGTTGGGCGTGCTTTCCACGTTTATCGTACCTTTATGGTTTTGGATTATTCCGTAGGTAATTGCCAGGCCAAGGCCGACGCCCTTTTCTTTCTTGGAGTAGAAAGCATCGAATATATGGGGCATATCCTCTTCTTTTATTCCTTTTCCTGTATCCTTTATCATTATAATAATGCTGTTTGTGTCCTGCAGCTTGTAGCCTGCAGCTGTATTCAAGGTCGTTTCAACTACTATCTCTCCCCCATCCGGCATGGCATCTATAGCGTTTAATATTATGTTTAGAAAGGCCTGCTTAATTTGTTTTGAATCCACCGAAACTTCGGGGATATCCTGGCAAAAGTTTTTCGCTAAGGAGATGTTTTGCTGTTTCAGTTTAATTTCGATTAATTCCAGGGTTTCCTCAAGAAGGTTGCGGACATTAGAAGGTTTAAGCTCTAAAGGCTTAGGAGAAGAAAATTCAAGGAGCTGTTTTACAATAGAGCCTATTCGGTCAAGTTCAGAAGGCACTATTCTTTTAAACTTCTTTCTAAATTCAGCATCAGCATATTTCTTATCAACATAATCAGCAAATGTCCTAATAGATGTTAAGGGATTCTTTATCTCATGAGCAAGCCCGGAAGCCATAGTCCCGGCAGCAGCAAGTCTTTCTGCCTGAAGAAGCTTAGCTTGGGTAGTCTGGAGCTCTTCTTGAAGAAGGGTTGTTCGGGAAAGCAAAAACCGCTCTGCCTTGCGTTGGAAATAGATGTATAGAAATGGACCAGCAGTTGCTAATACAAACATGCTTATTCCCATAGTGAGCCATGATTTTGTCTGATATCCTATGTAAAAAGGTAGTCCTAAAACGACAGTATACACTATAGTAAATATACTTACTCGAGTTGCAGCAATTTTAATGTCCATTAGTCGATATTTAATTATTGCATAAGTAATAAATAGTGGATAAAAACCAATCATTAAAATCGAATAAGGATATAAATGGATTCCAAAACTAGGCAAAAACTCGAATTCAGCTCCTATCCATCCTATCGTAACGCCAAGGATAAAGTATTTGAGCTGATTGCGTCGTATTCCAGTGGAGCGGTTATATGCTTTAATTATTAAGAAAAAATTATAACCCAACAAAACCATGTAGAAGCCTACATAAAAAACTAAATAAATAATACTTTTTGTGTTAAGCCAGTCGTGCCAGTAGAATTGCTCAAAGATAAAGTTTAGTTTGCCTAAAAATAGGCGCGAGCGGCCATACCAATTTAAAAGTAGAAATAAAAAACTGAGTAGATAGATAGTTCGTATAAACCATTTCTTTTGAAGGCTTAAGTAGCGGATAACAAAGTGTGTGAAAAAAGCACAAACAAAAATCACGCCACTATAGCCAATTTGCCACCACAAGAGCGCTAAATTATATGATGTTTCAGGAAGACTCGAGGACACGCTACAGGCAAGTCCCCATAGACCACTAGATACCGCTACCCCGCTAAAAATTCTTGCAGAAGGGTTCTTTTTCCATTTGAGCAGAAGAAAAATCGCGATACCAAAGTTACTTACCGTGGTGATAATTGAAAATAGCGTAAAGAGCTTCATTGAATAACAGCTACGCTAATGCAGAATAGGCACTCTTTCCTGGCGGGGATTAGGCCTTCTTGAGATTTTACTTTGAGGTTGAGTTTAGTTTCAGGCAGTTTTAGGAGTTTGCAAAGGCTTTGCACTATTTTTTGTTTGAAGCTTTTAAGTTTCGGCCTTTCAAGGATTACGGTTATATCAATATTGTTTATTCTTCGCTTGCCGAGTAGTTTAAGGACTTTTTTAAGGATTTCTTTGCTTGAGATGCCTTTACATTTCGGGTCTTCCGGAGGAAAATAATCACCGATATCCCCTTTTCCTAATGCTCCTAATATGGCATCGCAGACACTATGCAGTATTACGTCGGCATCAGAAATACCGGCTAAACCCTTTGTGTAAGGAATTTCCACCCCGCCAAGGATTAATTTTCTTCCTTTAACCAGTCTGTGAACATCGAAGCCGAGTCCAATCTTCATTGTTTGTAAAATTGTTTTTCGGGCATAGCGTTTTGGGTGTGGGGTGCCGGGAAGAAACGAAACCCGATACGCGACACCCGAAGACCTACCGCTTTGTTGTTGGTAGTTCCATGTAAAAGGTTGAGCCCTTCATGTATTCCGATTCAAACCAGATTTTACCCCTGTGGTTTTCTTCAACAATTCTTTTTATAACGTACATCCCAAGGCCGGTTCCGGATTTTGCCGATGATTTGGTGGTATAAAAAGGAGCGAACATCTTGGATTTATTCTCTTCGGCTATGCCGATCCCGTTATCACTGACTTTTACAAGCAAGGAACCTTCAAGAGGCTGTAATTCTATATTCAGCTCTTTTTCGACTTTTTGAGGATTTCCATGATTTTTAAGAGCCATCTGCTTATCTTCTATTGCTTCATAAGCATTATCAATTAAGTTAAAAACTGCCTCGGATAGCTGGGCCGGCGAGCCCCAGACCTTGGGAGTACCGTCAGTAACTTTTATTGAAGGCTTAAAATCTTTGAGGTTATGCTTTACGCCTAAGAGGTCAACCGCAACGTTTATTATCTCGTTTATGTCGAAGAATCTAAAGGAAGCGTCTTTTTCAGTGCGGGCATAATTAAGAATTCCCCGGATAATCTGGGCTGAATGAAGCACGTTTTTTTCTATTTTATCAAGACCGTAGAGACAATATTCTAAATCCTTCCTTAAGTTTTCGGGGTTTTCTTTCTCAAGGGTAGTCTGCACTACGTCTTTTAAGTCTCCGGCAACCGCGGCAAAAGCCTGGAGACGGTTATTTAACTGGTGCGATACCCCTTCAGCCATAGCACCGACTGTAGCTAATTTATCAGCGTGGAATATCTTCTCCTGCGTTTTCTTAAACTCTTCCAGAAACAAGCAGTTCTCAATTGCCAAAGAAGCCTGGTGCGCTAAAATCTTAAAGACATTTATATCATCCTCCGTAAAAACCTGCTTATTCGGTTTCGAGCCTAACGCTAATATGCCTAGAAGGTCTCTTTCGGTAAGTGAAGGGATTACTAAATGGAGCTTGAATCTTTCGAAAAATTCTTTAATTTCCTTTTGATTGGCGCTATCTTGAATAACAAAGGGGATATCTTCCAATAATAAAGCCTCTTGGGTTTTTAAAAGATATTCAATAATCGGATGGTCGTGAGAGATTGCAACCTCCTCTTTAAATAATTCTCTATCCCGGTAAGCTTCTAGTTTGTAAACCTTTCGTTCTTTGTCGAAACGGAATATCGCCGCTACATCGACCCGCACAGCTTTCGTAACAATATGAACAATTAAATTGATAAGTCGTTTAAGTTCCCGAATTTTCACCATTCCCTGAGCAGCCTGGATTAGTGTTTTTTGGTATCTCTTTTGCTGGGCCAGTATAAGATTTTCAGCTTTCCTTCGTAAGCGTGTATAAATCAGAGGCCCGGTGCTTGCTAAAAGAAACATTATCGCAGTAGACGGAAGCCAGGATTGAGTGGTGTATCCTATCCAGAACGGAATACCGAGAACTAAGGCGTATACAAAAGAGAAAATTCCGAAGCGGGTCAAAACAACGTTGATGTCCATGAGACGGTATTTAAGTATTGCATAGGTAAATATCAAAGGATAGAGAACAATACAGAGGTTGCTATAAGGATAGAGTTTTACACCAATCTCTATTGACCACATTAATATTGGACCTAGCCAGCCAATGACTGATGCAACTATGAAATATTTTATTTGATTTCGGAAAATGCCACTAGATCGCTTGTAAGATTTAACTAGTAATAAGAATGAGAATCCTAAAAGTATCCAGTAAAACGAAATGTAAAAAACCAAATATAGAGGTATTTTATATATCCACCAATCAGAGTAATAAAATTTATTAAAAACAAAACTCATTCCGCCTACAAAATATTCCTTGGGGAAAAACAAATTTAGGGATAGGAAAGTGTAAGCCAGTGTATATATGGTAATTAATATATATCTGAAATAATCCTTTTTGAGACTAAGGAATGTGTAGATGAAGTGATAATAAAGCACAGGAGTGAGGATAACTCCTATGTTGGCAATTCTCCGCCAGAAAATTGCAGTCTCAAGGTCAAAGGTTGTAGAGAATTTATATACACCTACGCCCCAAATTGTTGTGAGTATACATAGCCATCCCCAGATTTTAGTTTTAATGTTACGAGTCTTTTTGTCTCTCCAGAACAAAAATATTGCCAATAGAGAATTGGTAACAACAACCAAAATTCCAGAAATGCTAAATAAGTTAATATTTTGCATAAGAGGCAATTATTTTCCAAATGGCCAATGTTTTCCGAGGTCTTCCAGGATTAACCGTGCGCATCGTCGTCCAGAAAATGCAACATTTGGGATACCGCCTTGCCCGGAAGAACCAGTGGTTGTCCAGTGGCCAACGAGATAGATCCCATCTATAGAAGTTCGTTGCGGAATAATATTAGATTTAATCTGGTTTAATGTAGATACCCATCCGAGTACGGCTCCGTTTTTATTTAAGGTGTACCGATGAAATGTATGCGGAGTGGCAAATATTTTGACGTCAATTAAATTACGGAGATCGTAAAAGACCTTCTCCGATTTTTTAATTATGCGATTGCCGACCTCTATTTTATTCTCATCCCAGAATTTCTTGGAAATATAAGGAGAATATATAAATAGTTGCATGGTCGGCCTATTGGTGTTGCTTAAGCTTATGTCATGAGCAGATGGGAAACAGCAGAAAAAGTAATCGAGGTCAGCGTTCAATATGTTATATTGCTGAGAATAAATTCTTGAGTACACTTTCTCGATATCGTAAGTGGCGAAATAGCAAGTATTTATTCTTTCAGCAATTTCATTGTGCGCGTTTTCTTTGAGACCTAAATATACCAAGAACATAGACGGAGATGGAGTTAGTTTATTAATTGTGTTAAGTTCCTTAGTTTTGACATCAATCAGGTCTCCGAATGTCATGGAAACGTCTGCATTCGAGATAATTATGTTAGATGCTATTTCATCGCTAGTATCTAGTATTACCTTTTTGATTTTATTAGTTGTAATTATCTTTACAACCTTGCGGGAGAAAATTATCTCTCCTCCTCGCTCTTTTAATTTCTTTACTAGCATATTTGGCAGAGTTTGAATGCCACCTTTTGGATAATAGCCAGAATCCAAAACATACTCTCGAAATAGAATTATAGCTGAGATAGCTGCGGCTTTTTTAGGAGAAAGTGCAATATTACTTGATAGGCCACCTAAAACAGATTTTAGATTTGGATCTCGAAAAAAATAATCCAGGGTTTCTTGAAAGACTTGTCCCTTAACTTTTTTATAAATATTAAAAAGCTGTTCTTGCAGAATGAAGCCGAAAAACTTTTCAAGATTTTTTCGTTCTTTAGGGAAGCTTTTTTGAAATTCCGTTAGTGTATTTTTGGGACAAGCCCGAATGTATGTAGTATTATCGGGGAATATTATTTTATCAGTTGGATCAGCTTGGGAAAATTCGAGGCTTTCGTCCATTTGTAGCTCTCGGAGAGTTTTGCCTAATATTCCTCGCTTGATGCCGCCTAGGTAGTGTACTCCAATGTCAAATTTATAACCCTTTCGTTCAAAAGAAGTGCAGTAGCCACCTGGTTTATCATGCTTTTCGATGATTAAAACCTTTAATCCGGCTTTTGATAAATAATTTGCGCAGATTAAGCTTCCAATGCCAGAACCTACGAATATTGCATCAAATTGGGTGTTCATTTAATGTAGTTAACGCTGTCTTTTATTGGCTTTCGGAGAGATCGTGTATTTCTCTGGCTCGCGTATCCGAGTGTGATTACAGCAACCATTTTGCCTTTGTGTCTAAGCAATTTATTTATTTTCTGTGCTTGAAGTAACGGCGTATCAAGCCAACAAGAGCCAACCCCAAAACTTTCCGCTACTAACATCATATTTTGTATAGCTGCGGCGATGGCGGACAGTTCAACAATATCAAGGATTCGCTCAAATTTTAAGTACAGTTGCTTGAGTCTGTGTCTCATTGCGTGCATATCTCCAGAATTATAAACAATAATGATGGCTGCCGCGCTACGAATTATATTGCTTGCAGAATACTCTAGCAGATTGGATACTGTCTTCGTAGAGGAATCGGCTCTTAATAAAAGTTGAGCAATCTCAACTATAGTTTTTTTGTTAGTTATCGCGAAGAACTTCCATGGTTGGTAATGATGAACGGCAGGTCCCCATATTCCAGCTTCAATAATTTTCGAGAGAATATTATGAGGTATTCGTTTTTTCTTATATTCTCGTACACACTGTTTAGACTTTATTAAGCGTAATAATTCCATCTTTTTTCCCCGATTATATCATAAATCGACTTTTGTTCATGGTAATATTGAAACGACGGCAATAATTTTTGATCAGTGATCTGTGGAATTCGGAAATTATAACCATCAAGAGTTTTTTGTGTATGTATATAACAGAATTTTGTTGTATAGTTAAAGTAGGGTATATATGGTGATGCTAAGATTTTTTGCGCAGGAGTCCAATAAGAATAATCAAACCTCTCAGCCGGTATTAGCCTCGGTGTTCGAAATTGAAAAAAACGCGAGGCCAAATCCATGAATTTACCAACATTAAAGGGTTTTGGCGAAACAACATGATAAGTAGTATTGCTGCCCTGATCCCCTAGTAAAAAAAATACTTTTGCCACTGTATCGATGTTGATTAGATTTTGGTGACAATCAATGTTGATAGGAAACTCATTGTAGATCTCTTTGGAAAAAAAACGAATCGGTTCGTAGAAAAGTCGGAAAGTGGTGGCTTGGCCAGTCTTGGAATGCCCTATAACCATACTAGGTCTAAAAACAGAAATATTCAGTCCTTTTACGCGATAGTCTTGGACTAAAAGCTCGGCTTCATATTTTGTCTGTTCGTAGGTGTTGTTAAATCCCTGGCCGAGCTCTAATTCGTTCTCTCTAAAGTTATAGTCATTTTTTGTCCCTACTACGTATGCTGTGCTTATATGGTTAAACTTTTCAAGCTTCGGGAATTTCAAAGCGAAATCAAGAACATTTTTTGTGCCCAGAACGTTTATTTTTCGGATTACTTCGAGTTCAACTCTTAATTTTGCCAGGGCTGCGCTGTGAAAGATTATTTCGCAATCAGCGCGAATCTCGTCGATTAATTGTTTTGACTTTATGCCTAAGTCGGTTAAGGTAATATCGCCATCGACTATTACCAGGTTTTTTGGACTTTGGCTGGTATGTTCTTCAGTCCAGAATTTTAGGGCATTTAATACTCGCGCCCGCGCAGCTTCTTTTTTACTGCTTCTTGCCAGAGCATAGACTTTACAGCCATTCTCAAGCAGGATTTTTAAAAGATAAGAAGCAACAAATCCGGTTGCCCCGGTCAATAATACAATTCGTTTTTCCATTACAGTTCGCTAAGTTTATTTGTTATTTAAGCTGCCAAATACCACACAACAATTATTTCCGCCAAACGCAAAGCCGTTATTTAGGACAATTTTTACTTCTTTTTTTCTAGCCGTATTAGGCACACAATCTATATCACATTCAGGGTCAGGGGTTTCATAATTTATTGTGGGCGGGATTAGGCTATTTTCAATAACCAAGCAGCAGACTGCCGCCTCAATCGCCGAGGCTGCGCCCATAGGATGACCAAGCATTGATTTAACGGAACTTACAGGAACTTTATAATCCGCGAAGACATCTTTTATAGCTGCGCATTCAACTTTGTCGTTAGTTGGGGTTCCGGTGCCATGGGCGCAGATATAATCTACATCCCTGGTAGATAAACCAGCGTCTTTAATCGCCTTTTTCATCACATTCGCAACTCCTTTTGGGTCAGGAGCGGTTATGTGGTAGGCATCACAGGACAGACCATACCCTAAGACTTCCGCGTATATTTTGGCGTTTCGTTTAAGAGCTGATTCTAAAGACTCCAGAAGTATTACTCCCGCGCCTTCTCCTAAAATTAAGCCCTTTCGGTTTTTATCAAACGGCTGGGGTTTTTCAGGGGCCATGCTGTAAAGGCGTTGAAAGCCGACATAGGCGACATGAGAAAAGGCTTCGGCGCCACCGGCAAGTATAAAATTTAAGTCTCCTTTTCTGATTAAATCATATCCATAGCCGATAGCGTAATTTCCGGCAGCGCAGGCAGTGGGGATTAAGCAATTTAATCCCATTGCCTTAAATTGTATCCCGACATTAGCCGGGATATTGTGAACTGCTGCCTGAAGGACTCTTGTCCGGTCAACCTCTTTAAGCCCGCCTTTTGCCCAGGATTCTATCAATTCTTCCATTGGACGTTCGCCTACCGTAGTCCCGAAGATAATTCCGAATTTTTTTGAGTCGATAGCCGAAGGGTTGAGTTTCGCGTCTTCCAAGGCCAGATGAGCACCGGCTATCGCCAGCTGCGAGGTTTTCCCGAGAAACCTTGTTTTTCGTTTCGGGATAAAGGCGGCAGGATCAAAATCTTTTATTTCACCTCCGTATTTGCAACGAAAACCTTCGGTATCAAAGGAGGTAATTTTACTTACCCCGGATTTTCCGGCGGTCAAGGCTTTCCAGAAACCATCTTTCCCTGTTCCGATTGACGATATTACTCCCAGTCCGGTTACAACTATACGTCTTTTATTCCTCATATTTTGCAATTATCGCGCTGGCGTTTCCTCCACCGGGGCCAAAATTGTTTATTAAAATATTATTAAGGGATTCATGCCTAGCTGAGTTAGGAACGTAATCAAGGTCACATCCGGATGCATTTCCTTCAAAATTTATTGTAGGAGGGATAACCGCATTTTTTAAAGCTCCTATAGAGGCCGCAATTTGTAATCCTCCATTGGCGCTTACGCTTTCACCGATCATTGACTTAATCGAGCTTACCGGGATGCTTTTCGAATAAAGTTTAAAGACTTTTTTTATGGCTTCAGTTTCAAGCGTATCCTGCACAGGGACTGAATTGGCAGAGGCGCAGATGTAGTCTATCTCTTCGGTATTAAGCTCTGCATTCTCTATTGCTCTTGTCATACTTTGGATAAGTCCCTCGGCCTTAGGGGCGTATTTACCGGTTTTGTAGGCGTCAAAAGAATTTTCAACGCTAAGAATTTCCGCCAGGATATTCGCCTTGCGTTTTTGAGCATATTCTTTATTTTCAATAACCAACGTCGTTGTTCCTTCGCCGAGAACTATGCCGTTATGTCTTTTATCGTAAGGACAGCTGATTTCAGGGCCTTTTAATCCGGCAAGAAATCCGATTTTATAAAATCCGGTAAAGTTGGAAAAGGAGAAGCTTTCAATCCCGCAGACAAGAACGATTTGAGCCCGGCCCAGTCTTATCAAATCAATAGCATACTTAAGGGCGTCAAGACCGGCTGTATAGCCGGTAGATATAGTCGTGTTGAAAGCCCTTGCTTTAAATCGTATAGACAACTGACTGGATGGAAAATTCATGGTAGTAGGCGGAAATAAAGCCGGGTTAACAAGCTGGGCTCCTTCGTCTACTTGTTCTTTAGTAAATTTTGCCAGATCCGAGGTAATTGAAAGCGTAGTCGCGGTTACCACTCCGATATCGTCAGCATTCTCGTCGGTTATCTGCAAGTTTGCGTCATCTAAGGCTAATTTTACTCCGGAGCAGAGCAGGGTTGTAGTGCGGTCAAGATTTCTTAAACCCTTAGTGCCTAAAAAATCTTCAGCTTTGAAATCAGTACATTCTCCGGCAGTTTTAGTCTTAAAAAAGGAGACATCAAAAAGAGTTATGGGTTTAATTCCCGATTGGCCAGCATTGAGCGCTTTCCAAAAGGCTTCCTTGCCTGTTCCGTTAGGAGAAATAACACCGATTCCGGTAACTACGACTTGTTTGGCGTTCATTTTTTTACGTATCCAGGTTTCGTTCAATAATTTCAAGAAATTCGTTTGTATCGAACGGTTTATGCAGGTAGCCGGCGACTTTTAAGTTGACTGCCGATTTGTATTTATCTTCGTCCACAAAACCGGTAATGAAAACTTCGGGAATCGGTGCTTTTCCCTGTTTTTGGCGAAAGTCACGAATTGACTTTATGGTTTCTATGCCGTCCATCTCCGGCATTCGTATATCGCAGACTATCATATGGAAATCGTCATTTTGAATCTTCGTAAGAGCATCCGCTCCCCCGTAAGCAATCGTTACCTCATAGCCTTTCTCTTGGAGTAATTTTTGCAGACTTTTCGTTATAATTTTCTCATCCTCGATTATTAAGATTTTATTTTTCATTATACGCCCCTTTTGTTATTTTCTTTTAATTTGACTCCGAAAAAAATACGCGCTCGCGCCACTACTTCGTTTTCGACTAAGGCACGGGCTTCGACCATCCCGCTATTATTAAGGATTTTTGCGGCATTGACTTCTAGAGTCAGCTGGCTACCTGCGGATACAGGCTTAAGGAAATGCGCGTCGACTTTTCCAAGATAATACGACGGTTTTTTATTGGCAATATCAGGTTTAAGGACGGAATAAAGGATAATGCTTGCTTGGGCCAGAGCTTCGATGATTATGGCGCCGGGAACAACGGGGTTTTTCGGGAAATGCCCCTGAAAGAAATGTTCGTTGTAGGAAAAATTTTTCAGGCACTTTATTTTTTTATCCTTTTCGTTAATTTCGGTCACTCTATCGATAAATAAAAACGGATAGTCTTGGGGAAGAATTGCTTTGATTTGTTCGATATCCCAAATCGCACTCATCATTCATTTGTTTAGTGACTTTAAGACAACTTCATATACATTCTCTAGAGACCGTATATTCGGTATTTCTTCTTCAGGTATGGTTACTTTATATTTCTTTTCAATGCTGGCTACAATTTCTAATGCCATCATGCTGTCTACGCCCAGCTCGTCGGCAAAGCTGGCATCATCACGAAGCTCACTTTCGGGCATTTCCACGATCTCCGAGACAGCCTTTTTTATTTCTTTTTTGATTTGTTCAGGCTTGGCCATAGGCCTCCTTTCTTTAAATTAAATTGCCAATCCTCCGTCGATCTTTATAACTTCACCTGTTATGTATTCAGATTCACCGGAAGCAAGAAACGCGCAGAGGTTTGCAACTTCGTTTGCGGTCCCCATCCTTTTTACTGGTATATTTTCGATTATCTTTTTTTTGACATCATCGCGTAAAGCGGTGACCATCTCCGTGGCGATATATCCGGGGCATATGGTATTGACTCGGATATTGTATGACGCAATTTCTTTTGCCAGGGCTTTCGAAAAGCCGATTATGCCGGCCTTTGAAGCGCAGTAATTAGTTTGCCTTGGCGTTCCTGTTAAACCGCTAACAGAGCTGATATTTAGGATACATCCGCTTTTTTGTTTAAGTAGAGTAGTAATGCAGGCTCTTGTCATATTGAATGTGCCGTTTAGGTTTGTATCAATGACGTCTTTCCAGTCTTCCAGGGTCATCATCATTAAGGCTTTATCTTTTATTATGCCGGCATTATTTATTAAAATATCGATTTTCCTGAAATTATCAAGGGTTTTAGTGACTATTTCCCGGCATTGACCATAGTCGCGTACATCTGCCTGTAAGCTTAAATGCTTACATTGGCAAGTTTTTAGTTTTTTGGCTAATTCTTGGGCTTCGTCTTTACTTTTAGCGTAGGTAAAGACTACATTTGCACCTAGCTGTGCAAAGAGTTCGCAACAGGCCCGGCCTATTCCGCGAGAGCCACCGGTAATTATAGCAGTCTGATTTTTAAGCGTTTTTTCCATAAATTTCTTTAGGTCTTAATTATCTCACTGCAAAAAAGATATGTAAAGCTTATATTTTCATAGCGTTACGCAAAAAAATGTCTATTCGAATACCGCGTTTTATTCCTTCGTCACAATAAAAAAATAAATGTAGCCGAAGTTGTCAGATTCCAGTATAAGTGCTGAATTTGGAATTCCTGAATCAAGAAATAACTTTCTTACGTCATCCTTTGTTCGGGAGACAAATTTCCAGTCGCAAAACCAATCCGGGCAAATAGGCGGAATGGTCTTTTCACGATTTTTATGAGTCATTATTATTTTACCATTTTTTTCCAATACCTGAAACAAGGCAAAAATGAGCTTTTTTAGGACTCTATCCGGCAAATAGTCAATGAGTCCTATGCTGTAGATTAAGTTTTGTTTTACGGGCAGGTGAGCGATCTGTTTATTTCTTTCAATATTAACCCCTTGTAGGTGCGAAAAGTGAAATTTAATATTCGGAAACTGCTGGTTAGCAAAAGCCTCGGCTGAGAATTTCAAGGCTTCGCCATCCCAATCAAGGCATCTGAAAATCACTGTTTTTTCAGTTTTAAGGCTGAGTAAAAGTTCTCTTATTTCTCTGCAGCAGCTGCAGGCAATGCTTAGAATATGTACCGGTGAAGCTGGAGTTTCGTGAATAAACTCGGTAATAAGGTTTTTAAGGCGGTCTTTACGTGACCGGGCAGCTACCGCGTAAGGGCTTTTTAGAAAAATGTTATCGAAATAAAGACCTATATTTTGGGAAACAGGTTTATTTGAATAAATAAATTCAAGAGCCCGGTGGTCTTCGGAATAGCCCCGGGGTTTGTCAAAGGCCTGTTTTACGATAATGCTTTTATATATCCAGGCGTCTACCAGGCGCCGGAAGTTGTCTTTAATCCGCTGGGTAGTCTTTTTATCGGCAAGAATAAGCTCCAGGCTGTAACCTTTTAAGAGGATTTTATTATTTAATTGTTCTATAATAGATTCTAATTCAGGTAGATAGGTTTTGTCGGTATAGGTGCCGGGAATAAGACGGGTTATTTCAGTTATATATTCAAACATATCTTTGGTAAAAAAATCCCGGACCAATAATCTAGCATCAGATTTCCTAATATCTCGAAGAAGTTGGCTTATTTGAGCTTTGATTAATTCCTTTCTTAAAGACGTTTTTTCATTTTCGTTAAGTCCGGTAAACTCGAGGCCATAGATGGTGTTGCCGTTATCGACAGTTTTTCGCCAGGCAAGTTTAGCGGTAGTTTTTATTTTAGAGGTTTTACCGGGGAAATTTATTTGTAAGGAGATTTCCGGACTCGATATCACTTGCGATGCGACAAAACTTACCCCTCCTTCGCTTAGGTCAATCGAATCACCCGCGCTTTTAGGGGAAAATTTGAGTTTTAAGTTTGCCTTTATTCTGGGATAAGCCCGTTTTTCCTGGTAATTTTTATTCATACGCTAATTTACGCTAATTATAAAGCTAATTTCCGCGAATCAAGATGCGAATTTAAAGCGAATTTACACTAATCTACGACGAATTAAGACTAATAATACATATCACATTAAACGCTTGAATAAGCATTTCGCGAAGAGGAGATAATTCTTTTTTTATCCAGAATTCTGCGCCTTATATCGATTTTTGTAGCGCCAAAGTTGATTATATATCCTAATTTATAATTCGTACCTTTTAAGTAATTGTATAGCTGAGTTTCATAGAATTTCGGCATAATTTCCACGGCTTTTATTTCTATGATAATTTTCTTATCAATAATGAAGTCCGGGGTATAATAACCCGCAGTTTTGTTTTTGTACTTTATCGGAATGCGCCTTTCTTCTTCGTGCGTAATATTTTTAAGCGCGAATTCGATTGTCAGCGCCTTACGGTAAACCGATTCCTTAAAGCCCGGTCCAAGTTCATTATAAACTTCAAAGAAACAGCCCACAATATCATAGGAAAGGTCCTTATATAATAGATTCTTGCAATTTTTACTCTTTATACGCATAGAATTTTTCAATCCGCGAAAATTAGTTTAATCAATTAGCGAGAATTAGCGTTTAAATAATAGTTTTTTTAATCGCCTCTAAAAGCACTGCGTTGTCAAAAGGTTTGTATAAATGCTCTGCTACTTTTAGTTTCATCGCTTCCTGGTATTTCTCCATATCAGCATAACCTGTTATTAAAATCTCAGGGATTTGCTTCTTTTTTGCTTTATTTAAGTAGCTGCGGATTTGTTTAATTATTTCAATGCCGTCCGCCTCGGGAATTCTGATATCGCAGATAATAAGATTAAAATCAGTTTCCTTTATTTTTTCTAAAGCTTCTTTCCCGCTTTGAGCAATGCTTGTTTCATAGCCCGAGGTTTTTAAAAGCATGGATACGCTCTTTGTTACCAGCTCTTCGTCGTCAATCAATAGAATTCTTTTGCTCATAATCAAGCTCCTTTATAAGGGATTCCAGAGATTATTAAAATAGATTACAGAGATTAAATAAATATTACGTTGATTGCGCATTGATTACGGTGATTTTAAATTCAGCCTTCGTATTTTGCAGCTTTTATTGCCAAAGTTTATCAATAAACCTACATTATAACCTGAGACTTTCATGTAAGACAAAAGCTGCGCTTCGAATAGCCTAGGCATGATTCCGGTTACAGCCTTAACTTCGACTATTACCGAATTTTCAATAATTAGATCTATACGAAGAGTTCCGACTTTACGGCTGCGATAATCTACTTTATATTCGCTTTTCGTTGAGTACTTTAGGCCCGCGTCATTTAATGCCAGGTTTAAAGAATTATGATATATTTTTTCATTAAACCCCGGACCTAATTCGCTGTGAACTTTATACGCACAAGCGATGATTTTTTCCGTAAGCGGATCTCTTTCTTTAATCTTTGAAATCGGTTTCTTAATCTCTGTAATTATTGAAGAATATTTTGTTAACTTTTTACTTTGCTTTCTTCTTTCATTGCAGGGAGTTGCACGGTGAATACGGCGCCTTGGTTGGGTTCGGATTCTACTGAAATCGTGCCTTTATGCTTTGCGATAATTGAATGGCAGATAGAAAGCCCTAGACCAAGTCCTTTGCCTACGTCTTTCGTAGTAAAAAACGGGTCGAATATTTTGGAAAGAATACCTTGTGGTATGCCCGGACCTTCATCTTGGACTTCAATCATTATCGTTTCATCTTTTTTTGAGATAGCTACATGTATTATACCACTTTTCTTTAAGCGTTTAATCGCGTCTTTTGCGTTGAGGATTAGATTGGTTACGACTTGTTCAAGCTCATTGTGATTACCGGAAACAAAATATCCGCCTTCGTCTATTTGAGTGTTTATTTTGATATTTTCCTGCTCTAACTGGTAGCTGATAAAAGCAATGGTTATATCTAATACTTTTCTTAAATCGACTTTATCAAGTCGTGCGGATTCAAGAGGCTTCTTGGCGTAAGTCATAAGTTTCTGGACAATTGTCCGGCATCGTTTCGTCGCCTCCTCTATCAGTTCCAGTGATTCTCTGTCTAATTCCGAATCAATCGGTTTAGCGGCTAAAAGCATTTGAACATTAGTAAGGATTGCGGTTAAGGGGTTATTTATTTCATGGGCCACTCCTCCGGCCAGGGTGCCTACTGTTGCTAACTTTTCTGCCTGAACGAGTTGGTTCTGGACTTCCATTAGTTCTTTGGTCCGCTGGCGCACCTGTTCTTCAATATTTTCATAGCGCAAGGCATTATCAATAGCCAAAGCAGCTTCGGTTACAAAAACAGAAAAGTTATGTAAATCTTCCGAGGTGTAAGGCCTTTTGGAGAGTTTGTCTCCCAAAATAAGGATGTTTAGCAATTTTTCTTCCAGGAAACTAGCCACGACTACCTTGGCGTTTAAAAGGGCCATTTCGCTTTCTAGCTGCGTAAAGACAGAGTCAGGATTGTCTTCGGATTTTCGTTTTACTTCTTCGTATACAAGGGGTTCGTTTTGCTTTTCAAGGTAGTGAATTAAAGGATTTTTTTTGTCGATGGAAATCGGCTGTTTTTCGTTTAGATTGCGGCCGGCTTTAAGGATAAATTGGTTAAATTCCGGATCAAAAAGATAAATTGCGGAATGAGAAATACGGACGGTCTTAGTAATCGTATAAGCAATAAAATCCAGAAGCTTCTTTGAATTACGGATACGGGCTATTCCGATTGCGGCCTGCTTTAGCGTTTCCTGATAGCTGCGCTGTTCCCGCAAAAGTATTGCTTCAGCGTTTCGCAGTAAATATATATACGCAAAAGGGCCAGTGGTTGCCAAGATTGCCATAAGAATGAGAGGTCCCAGCCACCAGTTTGTCCCCAAAAAAATAATTAACCAATCTTTGCCAGCATTGATTAAAAGAAAAGGCAAGCCAAGTACGATAGTGTAAACTGCAACGAATATAGCAGTGCGAGTTACGACTACGCGGATATCCATTAGGCGGTATTTGACGATAGCGTAAGCCATCAGGAGTAAATAAATTATAGTCAAAACATCATGCGGAAAAGAAATCTTGATCCCGAAGACTGAGAGAAAATAAATAGCTGAACCTAGAAAGCCGATAAATGTAGCTAATAGAAAATATTTAAGTTGATCATTCTTATGGGCTATTGATTTTTTATAAAAGGAATATGCTTTACAGAAACCGTATGTCGCATATGAGTACCAATAAAAAAGAAAAAAGTAATAACTCACCCCTGGAACGAGATGCGTTTTAATAAAAGGCAAGTTGCTAGGAGTAATTTCTCTAAAGAAAAAAGGACTAAGCGTTAATAGAAAGCATAATGGAGAAAGAATGAACGAAGACCGGGCCAGATAAAGACCGATTCGATCATTTTCTATCTTTTTGCCAGCTATATTATATACAACTAATAGCCAAAACGCAGGCATAAAGGAAACCGGTGCAAAAAAAAGTTTCTCGTAGAATATTGATGTCGCTACATTTTGTTTCGTCATTGTTATAAAGTGACTAAAACACCAGCTGCTAATGCAAAGACTAAAAACAAAAAAAACAAAGTTTAGGCTGTTTTTAATGTTTTTGAGTAATACAAAAACACCAATCCCGAAACTAATTAATACAGCGCTTAGGGTAACGGCCTGGTATACGTTCATACTTATATCCGGCATAATTAGTTTAGGTTATTGTTTTCCATTCTTGAATTTATAGGCAAAATCATGCAAATTTAGCCCAAATAGGACAGCCACCAAAGATGCATTTCTTATTTTCCATAAGCTTCGGATTACAAAATTAAATCGTTGTTTGTCGAACGAAAGAAAAGCTTTTAACGTAAGCATTAATCTTGTTCGTGAAAATAGAGCGGAAATACTATAATTACGTTTTATTAAAACACCGCTTTTCCAGAGATTGACTAGGCGACTATACAGTTGCGGGTAGGAGTATATTTCTTTTAGAACTCGAATGTAGCCTTCTTCCAGTATTTTTTCGGACATAAATTTTGGTCTAAAACAAACATTGCTAAAAGTATATTTTTCCCAGCTTTCATGCAATAATCTTTGGTCTTTTTTTAATCTTTTGTATAAACTTGTACCTACTAAAGGCGTCAGAATAGAAATTTGAGGAAACGCTATGTTAGATTCTTGCACAAAATTGATAATTTCATCAAATGTTTTTTCATCATCATAATCTTCGCCCAAAACAAAAGCACCCACTATCGAAATTCCAGAATGATGAATCCTATTAATTAATTCAATATATTCATGTCGTTTATTGACAGTGTTTTTTTTAATTAAATCCAAATTTTCTTGTCGCAAAGATTCGAAGCCGATCAATAATTGTCGACAACCACTCTTGTACATTAACTTCAATAACTTATCATCTTTTGCAACATTCAATGAAACTTGTCCCCACCAATATTTAATTTTAAAAGGGGTAATAGCAGTAAAAAGTTCTTTGGCTCGTTCCGTATCAAAAACTATATTGTCATCGGCGAAAAAAATTCCTTTTCTTTTATCAATTCTTAATAAAGTTTCAATCTCGTGGATAACATTCTGGATTGGCTTTGGCCGGTAAGTATTACCTAAAAATGAAGTCACAGAACAAAATTCACATTTAAACGGGCACCCCCTAGCGGTTTGCATAATGTGAATATTATAAAGCTTATTTTTTAGCAAATCCCATCGCGGTACAGGAGAATGTGCTAAATCCGGAAATTTAGGTGCGTAATATATACTTTTAAGCTTTCTCTGACGAAAATCCTTTATTATGTCGGACCATATCAGTTCTGCTTCTCCGACAACTACAGAATTTGCAAATTTAGAAGCTTCTTCAGGTAACATAGATGCATGAATTCCTCCTAGAATTACCGGTATATTTCGTTTTCGAAAATTATTTGCTATTTCATAGGCGCGCGGAGCTAGCGACGTATTAAACGTAATTCCTATTAAATCAACATCCTGTTGATAATTAATTGATTCGATGTTTTCGTCGATAAGTGTTATTTTGACATCTTTTGGAGTCAAGGCGGCTATGGTTGGTAATGCTAAAGGGGCACCCCCGCCGTATTTTCTACCCAAAAGCTGAGCGGCAAATTTAAAATCCCAAAAATCGTAATCATCTTTTCTTGCAGGAGATATTAAAGCAAGTTTCATTGTGCAAATATGTTTAATCTAGTATTTATGATTTTTAGCAAATAGATAGCAAATAAAAAGCTCATTAAACCTTAGCAGTTTCTTTTATTTTTTCAATAAGTGGCTTATCGACTAATCGGTTTCCCCAGTGGAAATCAGAGACTTCAAAGCCGTGTTTTTTGCCGAGGTTTCTTATTTCATCAATCTTTTCTATGGTTATGTTTCCGCGTCCGAAACTAAAGTTTTCAAAGCGTTTTTCTAGCGCAAGAATAATTGCTTCAGCAAAGCACCCGTACAGAGTCTCAGTTGTGGGCAGGCCGGTGTCGAAAGGAAATGTAATCGGCGTGGGAGTTTTGGTTAAGCCTCCGGAGAAAATAAGAATATCTTCCCGGGCGGTGGGCATATAGGAAACATTCTTTGGATATCCGACGTCACAGATTATTGCGCCGGGCTTAAACCAACTGACATTAAGAATTGAAGCGCTTACGCTTGCGGCAGCAATAATAATATCAGCATCTCTTACGGCCTTTTCGTTGTCTGTGGAAGCGACAATTTCAGCTTTGTGTTTTTTTGCTAATTCGTGGCGTAAAGCCCGGAGGTTTGTCTTTGTCCGGCCGGTGATAGTTAATGTTTTTACTTTATCGGACAATACTCTTGAGCAAGCGCTTCCGATATCGCCGGTACCACCGATTATAGCGACTTTCACTTGACTTACATCGAGATTTAAAAGTTGCGCGCCTTTTAGGACTCCATCAATAGCCATGGCTGCGGTAAAGGTATTTCCGGAGGTAAGAGGTACGTCAACTTCATGGGCAGCTTGGTGGCCTATTCTTTCTGCGACGATAGAAGTAAAGCCACCCAGGGTTACGATTCCCACTCCTTGTTTTTCAGCGATTTTACAGGCTTTAACAACTTTGGAGAATATTGCCCATTTATCCTTCTCCATCATATCCGGGATAAAAGTGGCTACAATAAAGCATCCATCTACTGTTTGCCCGGTTTTGGAGCGAAAATCTTTAATGTCTGATAATTTGAACGACGGTGTTATCTGGAAAAGCTGGCCGAGAAATTCCTGCGACGGTATTTTAAAATCCGGGTTTAACATTTGAAGGCATCTGGCCAGATGATTAAAATTATAGAGATGTCCGATAATGCCGAAGCCGGCTAATTTTTCGGTGTCGCCGTTTTTATAGCTGGTATACCTTGTGGATACCAGCCTTTTTTCCAGGGCCATTAATATTGCGGTAAAGTTGCTAGTAACTATTTGTTTCATAAAAGGTTCGGCAAAATCGCTTATTGCCGGGACACCTGCCCTCAGGTAAACTTTTAGGGAAACTAAAGTCCCTTCGGGGCGGTCTTCGAATTTCCACTCACCATGAAACTCTTCCAGGTCCCCTTCGATTGTCGTGAAACAGATGGTATTATTTTTTAAATCAAGAGTATCTTCCTCTATCCAGCGTATAGGTACCTTGCTTACTTCTATTCGCCAATTTGTTTTCATTTTATTGTGAGTTTTCTCAATTACAGTAGCTTCCTTAACACAAGGTACATATGACGGGAATTCCCACACTTTGGTTAAAAGTCGAACTACTCTCCATTTTTGGGCAGGGATTATTCTTGAAACGTTTACTTCGATTAGGTTTTTATCCGGCATTGATTAACTCCTTGATTGTGTTTTTGGTTTTAAGAGTACCTTCCTGTAAGTAAATATCATTAATTACTTCCCCGAATTCTTTCAAAATGAATACCGGTTTACCGATTTTTACTTTAATAGGAAGAAAGAATTTTGCGAATCGCGCTCCAAAAGGAAGGGCTTTGTAAGCGCCCAGGATTGCGCAGGGAAGAATAGGCCTGCCGGTTTTAGCGGCTAAAAGCGCTGCGCCTCTGCGAAATTCACCGAGACTTCCGTCAGTGCTAAGTTTTCCTTCCGGATACAGGCCCACGTTTTTATTCTTTAATAATAATCGTACAGCCTTATCTGAGGCATTTCCAGTAGGCAAAGCTTCCACTTTTAAGAGAAACCATTTTATGAAGGCAATTCCGTAAAGATAACGGGCCACCAGGCAGTAGATTTTTTTGGGAACAGCAGCCATGATGATTAAAGGATCAAGAAAGCTGGCATGGTTGGCAACGATAATGAAATTTGTTTTCTGGGGGATGTTTTCTAATCCCTCCACTTCAAATTTGTAAAATGTTTTGAAAAACACGCGAAATATAGCGCAAAATATATAGTACCACATCTACTTATTATTGTTATTTTCCTGGTTTTCGACCCATTCCTCTATTTTAGCTTTTTTAAAGCGCCAGTGTTTACCGACCCTAAAGGCCGGGATTTTCCCGGTCCTTGCCAGTTGATAAAGACTCGAGCGAGGTATTTTTAAATATTTACAGACTTCTTCTGCGGTTAAGATTACTTCTTGTACCATCTTAATTCACGGTTCTAGCAGTTATAGCGGTTATAGCAGTTATGTTACAGGATAGCTAAAAGTTTGTCAAGCATTTCTTGGGAGATTTGCAACAGGTCATCGAATTATTATTCACGCAATAAAACCACGGTTTATGGGCTTTGAGGGGCTAGTTTAAAGGGTTTATCCCGGCAGGTATCAAAAAGTTCCTTTAAGTCTTCTAGGTTAGACAAAATCAGGAGTAAATCTTTCTTTTTATCCTTATCACAATTATCTAAAGCGACGGCGACTTCGGCAATCATTGCTTTTAGTGCTGTTTCATAATCTTCCTTATTGTCCGGCCCGACAAGGGGCAGGTTGATTGCCGCAGGGTCCATGAAGGAGACGACTATTGCTCCGTCGATTTCTTTGGTCGACAGATTAAGGCGGTAAACTACGTGCAAGACCATGGGTTTTTCGCCGATAGAGGCATTTCCATCTTTTGCAACGGAATCGCCATTAATGCCGGGGAAGAAATTTTGGTCGCGAAGCCGAAAGATGATTGAATGTTCAGTTAGCAACTCGTCATCATCTGCGGTTATCCCAACCATATTTTTGGTGATTTCAATTTCGGGTATTGTAAAATCTTGCCCATAAAGAGTCAGATTGCTGTTTATAGGTAAATCAACAGTCATTTCCATCTCTTTAAATTTCAACTTGTAGAGCTGCATGGGCGTAAACAGCGAATCAAGGGATAACGCCGGCATTTGCGTATTGAAATCAGGTTTTACTTTTTCTCGGTCAGGGTATGTGCTATGCAGGCAAAAAAGAAACCCTATTACAAAAATCAATGTTTTTTTCAAGAAGACCTCCTGTTATAAAAAAAAACTGAACCCCTCGCCTCCCAGCGATAAGTTCATTTTAGAACAGGAGTATAGCATATTTTGGATCACTTTTCAACATATTCAAATATTCTCGTCCGACAGAACTGTTATGGATGAGGAACTTCGTAAAGAAAACGAAACGAAATACACGCGAAGTTGCTTTTCGAATTTTGGAATGGGTAGATTTAAGGGGTGATGGCGAAAGTGGTTTGTCGTGCGCCTGGCTTTAACGAAATTGAGGCGGTGCAAACAAAATTTTGCCGCCGAAAGTTAGAAATTTGTATTTTTTTTAAAGGTTTTTTGGGTGTGTAATTATTAAACATATTTAAAAAGTCTTGAAAATACTTGATGCTATTGCTAAAATTATGTTACCTTAAAGTCGCTTTAAATGGGTCTCCATCGAGGGACCAAAGCCACGTATATACCCCTTCCCTGTCTATGTAGGGAAGGGGTTCTTTATTTCTCGCAAGGCGAGAAATAAATCCAACTGACAAATGACAAAATCCAAATGAAATCCAGAATCTATTGGGATTAGTTTATTATTGGGAATCCCGTAGTTTTGACAAGTAAAATCTCGCAAGGGAAAGGTCGTGGGGAGTTGTTATTTTGAAATTCGAAGGAGAGGACGGAATAATCTTAACTTCTTTGTGTTTTTCGATTAAGATCACATCATCATAGACATTTTTCGCCTTTTTACTTTTTGCCAAGAGATTTTTAATAAGTTTTACCCGGAGTCCCTGGGGAGTTTGAATCTGATAAATATTTCTTCTATCCAGGGTGCTTTTAACAATTTTTTGGCTATTCACAGACTTCAAGGTATCCTTGGCCGGTATTCCCGGAACCGCAGCCTCATATTTTTCTAAGGCAGAAATAATCCTGGTAATCAGCTCTTTTTTTACGAATGGCCTGGCGGCATCGTGAATAAGGACATATTTAGCCTTAGGGCTAATACTTTCTAAGCCGTTAACAACAGAGTCTTTGCGCTGTCTTCCTCCGGCTATAACCTTTCCTGTCTTGTTAAATCCATAACGCCTGACTAAATCTTCAGCTTTTTTAATCTGATTTTTCCGGACAACCAGTATGATTTCGCTGATTTTGGGGTGTTTCTGGAAGGTCTTCAGGCTGTAAAACAAGATAGGTTTGCTGCCCAGGGCAAGGAAAGCCTTAGGCTTTGCGCCCATGCGCTTGCCTTTGCCGGCGGCAACGATTATTGCATCAGTTTTCATGTTTAGCGTATAGCGGATAGCGTTTAGGGTGTAGCGATTAGGGATTGTTTATATCACTATAGGCTAACCGCTAAACCTTATACGCTCTTATTGGACTACTTTGGTAAAGATTATCCGGCCGCTGGGGCTTTGGAGAATCGAGGTAACCTCTACTTTTACGGTCTTTCCTATCAGCCAGCGGGCGTTCTCCACTACTACCATTGTTCCGTCGTCTAAATAGCCTACTGCCTGGTTGTATTCTTTGCCTTCCCGGATAAGCTTTAAAGAGAACCGTTCGCCCGGCAGGAGTACCGGCTTTAAGGTTTCAGAAAGCTCGTTAATATTCAAAACTTTTACTTTTTGAAGGGCTGCTACTCTATTTAGATTGTAGTCGGTAGTCATTACCCGGGCGTCAAGAAGCTGGCCGAGCTTTACCAGCTTAGCGTCAGTATCAAGGCGGCCTTCAACTTCCTGTTCATGTATTTTCAGTTCAACGTCAGGCAGTCCCTGTAAGGTCTTTAAGATTTCAAGACCTCTTTGGCCGCGCTGGCGCTTGATGGGATCCTGGGAGTCGGAGATTATCTGGATTTCCTTAAGAATAAAGCGGGGAACAAAAAAGCGGGCTTCAATAAAGCCGGTTTTTATGATGTCTACAATTCTACCATCAATAATCACGCTTGTATCAAGAAGTATAATATCCTGATACTGCTGTTGTTTTTTAAACTGGACATAAGGAATTACCAGGTGGAATTCGTCCTGGCCGCGCAGGCCTAAGACTAGTCCAATATAAGCAAAAACCATAAGAAAGATCGTATTAAGGGTTTCAATAAGAACTTCGTCTTTTATGCGAAGAAGCCCTAAGACACCCATCATAATCCTGGCCAGAAGAATACCTAAAAGAAAGCCAAATACCGCTGAGGAAAGGCCTCGCAGGGAAATTTTCTTAGTGATATATTCAAAAAAGGCCACAAAAGAAGAAATAACAAAAGCCAGGGTCATCCCCAAGAAGGGGTTATTATAGTTTGAGCCGACCTGAAACCCGATTATTACTGAGACAATAATAAAAAATATTCTTATTAACCAAAGTGCCATTGCAATCCTCCGTTAAAAAATTAAAATTACAGATAAAAAATTAAAATAAACCCAAAATTGACTTTCTGTTCTATTCTTTTCTTCCATTTTAATTTTTACGTTTTCATTTTTATTTTTTCAATCACCTCCTTTGCATTGTTAAATCCCAGGATATTAAGGCCGAAGAAATCCTTAGGATTAAGCTTTTTGTGGTTTATTTCCGGGATAAAGGCCTGTTTAAAGCCTAAACGCTTTGCTTCCATGAGGCGCTGGGTAATATTATACGCTATTCTTAGCTCTCCGGAAAGCCCTACTTCACCGATAAAAATAGAGTCAGCCGGGACGACAAAATCCTGAGCGCTGGAGGCGACTGCCGCTACCAGGGCAAGGTCAGCAGTAGGGTCATCTATTCGTATGCCTCCGGTAATATTAACAAATACGTCCTGGGTAGCCAGATGAAGCCCCAGCCGCTTCTCAAGCATGGCTACAAGCAGGCTAAAGCGGTTAAAATCAAACCCTGAGGTTTTTCTGCGGATCATTCCGAAATTCCCCTTAGTTACCAGGGCCTGTATTTCTACAAGCATGGGGCGCATTCCTTCTAAGATGCAGGCGGTGCTTCTTCCGGGCATAATCTGGTTGTCCTGGGAGATAAAAATTGATGAGGGGTTTTCGACTTGCTCGAGGCCTTTTTGGGTCATTTCAAAAACACCGATTTCACCTACTGAGCCGAACCTGTTCTTCATTGCCCGCAGGATTCTGAAATTTGAGTTTTTTTCACCTTCAAAGTATACCACGCAATCAACAATATGCTCCATGACCTTAGGTCCGGAAATAACCCCTTCCTTGGTAACGTGGCCCACAATAATCAGGCATACGCCTGTTTTTTTGGCTTTTTCAGTCAGAACACCGGTGGTTTCCCTTACCTGGACCAGACTTCCGGCGGAGCCGCTTAGATAATTCAAACGCACGACCTGAATGGAATCGATTATTACGACTGAGAAGTCTTTGTCAAACAGCGGCAAAATATCTTCGATATTGTCTTCAGTGACTATAAAGAGGTTGTCAGGGCAAATACCTAAGCGTTTTGCTCTTAAGTTAATTTGGTTTATTGATTCTTCGGCGCTTACATATAAAACTTTATTTTCCTGAGCAAGCTTGGCCGCGGTTTCAAGCAACAGGGTTGATTTGCCTACTCCCGGCTCACCGCCGATTAAGACTACTTCTCCTTTGACCAATCCTCCGCCAAGAACCCTGTCAAATTCGTTTATCCCGGTAGGCAATCTTTTTTCGGTGGTTTGCGCGAGTTCTTTTATGTTCACAAGGGTTACATCTTTAGTTTTTGCCGCCTTCCGGGGTTTTGCGTCTTCCTCTATAAAACTTTCCCAAAAGCCGCATTGAGGGCATTTGCCCAGCCATTTTAGAGTCTTATATCCGCAATTCGTACAGGCAAACATATTTCTTCAGTTTAGGCTTGGCTAGTCACTCTACACTAGACGCTAACCGCTATACGCTTTTATTTACGGGGTTTGTGGAGTAGTTTCCAGGGATGCGTTTTCAAATCAGTAACAAATTCTTCGAGCTCAGTGTATAAAGCGTCTTCATAAAAAAGTTTACCTATTGTTCCCTTGCCTGATTTTAAGTCATTTAGAAGAGTTTCCAGATTTGTGGAGGCACCCTGGAGGCTTCCCACGAATTTTTTAAAGGTTTCGGTTATTTCCTGGTCTTCAACCAATTTGGCAAAGGAAGTTAATACTCTGTCAAAACGCACCAGAATATTACGGGCAAATTCCCCCATGCGATATATAGGCACGGAATCCTGGCCGATAATCGAATCCCCGTCTTTAAGATAACCGGTGGGATCTTCCTTGGGTATAATTTCCAAATATTTTTGACCAAGGATACTTAAGTTGTTTACAAAAGCTTCGGAACCCTGGGGTATCTTTACTGTCCGGCGTATCCAGGCATATACACATACTTTTGTTTTACCGCCTACGTTTACCAGGGCGATATTTTTAACTTCGCCCACGTCGACTCCCGAAACCCTTACCGGCGAAGCAGGCTTCATCCCGTCGCCGAAATTAAAAAATACTTTGATAGTGTATCCGGGATTAAAAATTCTGAAATCATTGATGGAAAAAATCGCAATAATGAATATTACCAGAGCGCCTACTATAAATGCACCTAAGGCGATTTCTTTTGTTTTCATCAGCTAAATCCCCCCTTTAAATATCAACTTCTTTAATCGGACCGGACATATTCCCGTCAATAAACTGCCGCAATTTCGAATCGTCAGTTTTTTTAAGATCTTCGGGTGTCCCGGTAAAGATTATCTTTCCTCCAAAAAGCATGGAGATAGAGTGCGCAATCTTAAAAGCGCTGTTTAAATCATGAGTAACTACCACCGAGGTTGTACCCAGTTTATTCTGCAAGTTTTTTATAAGAGAATTAATCATATCCGCGCCGATAGGGTCGACTCCAGTAGTCGGTTCGTCATAGAGAAGAACCGAAGGATTAAAACAAAGAGCCCTGGCAATAGCTACTCTCTTTTTCATCCCGCCGCTTAATTCTTGAGGATATTTAGTTTCGATATCTTTAAGCCCTACCAGGCTTAAGGAATTTGTCACTTTTTCTTTTATTTCGGATTTAGAAAAGCGGGAGTTTTCATATAAAAGAAAACCCACGTTTTCCCGTATGTTTAAGGAATCAAAAAGAGCCGCGCCCTGGAAGACCATTCCGAATTTAATTCGTATTTTATCCAGCTCTTTTTCGCTTAAGGCGGTTATTTCCAGATCATCGATAAATATCTTTCCGGCATCAGGCTTGATAATGCCGAGTATATGCTTAAGGAGCACGCTTTTGCCGCTTCCCGAACGGCCGATTATTACATGGGTTTTGGCGGCCTCTATAGACAGATTTACTCCCCGCAAAACCCGAAGGCCGTTAAAATTCTTTTGAAGCTCTTGTATTCTTATCATTTCCTAAGGTATTAGTAAATAAAACAAAGCTGTCAGTATACAGTCCGCGGTAAGGATTAGAAGAAAGGACCTTACCACCGAATTAATAACAGATTTACCTACGCCCGTTGCTCCGCCCTTAGAAGAAAAACCTTCATGGCAGCAAACTACTCCGATAATAGCTCCGAATACGCCGGCTTTAACTAAACCGGTAAGTATGTCTTTAAGATGGAGTGACTCTATAGTCATTCTCATGTATAAATTAAAGGATATATTAAGTTTGGTAGCGCCTACAATGTAGCCTCCCAGAATCCCCACTAAATCCGAATACAGTACCAGCAAGGGAAGGGTAAGTACCAGCGCGACGAATTTCGGCGTCGCTAAGTAATCAACAGGGTCAGTACCCAGGCTTTTTAAAGCGTCTATCTGTTCGGTCACTTTCATCGAGCTTATTTCGGCTGAAATCGATGCCCCGCTTCTTCCGGCAACTATAAGCGACGTAAGCATGGGCCCCAGTTCCCGGGTCAACGACAAAACAACAAGAGATGCGATATGAATTCCCGACGATATTTTTTCAAGCTGGTATGATGTTTGAAAGCCCATGATAATACCGGTAAACAAGGCTATAAGCGATACAATAGGAAGCCCTTCCGCGCCTAAGGTTATCATCTGATAAACAGTGTTTCTAATTCTCTTTTTACCGTATAAAATATAGTGGATTATTTCAAAAAAAAGAATCGCAATTTTTCCGAAATAAACGAGTAATTCTTTTAAACCGGCTATCATTTTAGAATTCCAATGTAGGCGCGGCTTTAGGAAAAATACTTTCTTTAGGAGTAAGCCGCAGGAAACTGTCAGTATCCAGTTTATAAACTAAAAGATTATGGGAGCTCGGCAAGGCTAAAAAACCTTTAACCGAGTCAGCCACGATCATGTTTTGTTCTGTTTCGTCAAAAAATCTTATCGGCGGAAGATCCGGAGACTGGCCGACTTTATCGTAAGGCAGATCGTAAAGCCTGGCGACGTTAAAAGTACCTTCGATATTAAAGCCAAAGCCTTGAATAGAAGCGTAAGAATCCGAAAACCTAATCCAGGGGTATGTTCCTTTAAACATAAGAAAAACCTTTTCGTATTTATATCCCTCGAGATTTCCATGGTAGGCTTCAAGAAATCCCTGAATCAGGATACTGTTGACGTCGCCCTTAAGGGATATTTTTCCTCTGAAGTCGCCTTCGAAAGGAAAATTCTCAATGCCCCAGAGCTTGTTGAAATCCTCGAGGTTTATCCCCCTGATATCAACGTCTAGGTTCAGAAAAGCGTTTTTACTGAAGTCTATTGCCCCGCTAAGAATCAATTCTTTTGTTTTAAAGTAGGTGATTGTGGCCAGTTTGTCGCTGTAGACGAGATACAGGGAAAAATCGTGGCTTATAGCTCCGTCTATAGTTATGTTACCTGAGGTTATTTCCAGTATGCTGCGCTCGGCGTCTATTTTAAGATAGCCCTGAAGGATTACATCGACTATTTTATCGTTCCAGTGTATTTTCTGGCCGATGCCTTGAAAGTCGTAGCAGGCTTTATCAGGCTCGGCGTCTTTTTTTTTAATGGTGAAATTAAGGACAGGTTTTTCGAAGGCGCCGGTTGTTGTCGCCGGTGACGCTGCAAGAAAAGAAGGAATAACAGCCCCTCCGGCCAAAAGTATAAAAAAAAATCGAAAGAAAGTTATTTTCATTCAAAGTAAAGCGTGTCGTTTTTCCGGGTTATTTTTATCACGGCCACCTGGCCTTTTTGCGCCTCTTTTTTCTCCTTGAATTTACCGGAAATTATATCCTCGGCTAAGGGGTCTTCCAAGAACCGCTGGATAACCCGTTTTAAGGGCCGGGCGCCGAACACAGGATCGAACCCTTTTCCAATAAAAAATTCCTCTGCCTCGGCATTCAGCTCTACTTTTATGCCTTGTTCTTTTAAGCGCTGGTTAACGTAGTCTATTTCGATATTTACAATATTTCTTAAACCTTCCTTTGAAAGGGGTCTAAAGACTATAATTTCATCAAGGCGGTTCAAGAACTCCGGTTTAAAGGTTCTTTTTACTTCATCGAGGAGCCGGGTTTTCATTTCTTCGTAACCTATCTCTTCTTTGACCGCCGCAAAGCCTAAAGAGCCTTTGCGTTTAAGAATATCCACCCCTACGTTAGAGGTCATAATCAGAATAGTATTTTTGAAATCAACGCGTCTTCCGAAGCTGTCGGTAAGGCGGCCTTCTTCCAATATTTGAAGAAGCAGGTTAAAGACGTCGGGGTGCGCTTTTTCTATTTCGTCCAAAAGAATTACTGAATAAGGTCTCCGCCGTACCCGTTCCGAGAGCTGACCGCCTTCTTCATATCCGACGTAACCGGGTGGCGCGCCGATAAGCCGGGAGACGTTGAATTTTTCCATGTATTCAGACATATCAAGCTGGATAAGGGCGTCTTCATCGCCGAACATAAATTCCGCCAGGACCCTGGCTAAAAGAGTCTTTCCTACCCCGGTAGGCCCCATAAAGACAAAAGAGCCTATGGGCCGCTTGGGGTCTTTGATCCCCGCCCGGGACCGACGCAAGGCTCTGGCTATGGCTTGTATGGGTTCACTCTGCCCGACTACTCTCTTCGAGATTTGCTCCTCCATTCGCAATAGCTTTTCAGATTCCTTTTCTTCCAGGCGGAATATCGGTATCCCGGTCCATTGCGATACAAGTCTTGCGATATCTTCCGCGTTAACCTGGGGCAGAATCTTATCGCGTGATTTAAACCAGTCTTTACGCTGTTGCTCTAATTTAAATTTGAGTTCCCGTTCCTGGTCGCGCAGTTTTGCCGCGGCTTCGAAATCCTGCTGTTTAATAAGGGCTTCCTTTTCTTTTGTGATATTTTGCAGTTCCTGCTCCAGGTCTTTTATTTCTTTCGGAGTGGTCAACACTTGCAAACGGGCCCGTGAGCCGGCTTCATCGATAAGATCCACAGCTTTATCAGGCAGAAACCTTCCGGAAATATAAATATCGGATAATTTTGAGGCGGCTTCCAGGGCTTCATCAGTGAATTTTACTCTGTGGTGAGCCTCATAGCGGTCACGCAATCCTTTTAATATTTCCACGGTTTCGTTTACCGTGGGGGGGTCAACGATTATAGGCTGAAATCTACGCTCTAAAGCAGCGTCTTTTTCTATATGTTTTCTGTATTCGTCCAGGGTGGTAGCGCCTATGCATTGTATTTCGCCGCGGCTTAAGGCTGGCTTTAAGATATTGGAAGCGTCTATTGCGCCTTCGGCAGCGCCGGCTCCGACCAAAGTATGCAACTCGTCAATGAACATGATTACGTCTTTTGAGCGTTTGATCTCCTCCATTATCGCTTTTATTCGTTCCTCGAATTGACCGCGGTACTTTGTTCCGGCTACCATCATGGCTAAATCTAAGACAATAATTCTTTTATTTCGCAGGACTTCGGGGATATTGCCGATAACTATAGATTGGGCAAGACCTTCGACTATTGCGGTTTTGCCGACCCCGGCTTCTCCCAGAAGGACCGGGTTATTCTTTGTCCGGCGGGACAATACCTGGATTACCCGCTCGATTTCGTTTAATCTTCCGATAACCGGGTCGAGCATGTTTTTCTGAGCAAGGGAGGTAAGGTCACGGCCGAAGGAGTCTAAAGCAGGAGTTTTTTTAACTGTGGGCTGAGATTGGCTGGCCGTGGGACTAGAGAACTCTCCTCCTAAAAGCTCAAGCACCGCCCTTCTTACAGAATTTATATCTAGGCCTAGGCCCAGAAGCACCTGGGAGGCGATTCCTTCCTGTTCACGTAAAAGCCCAAGAAGTAAATGCTCTGTGCCTATATAGTTATGTCCCATACTGCGCGCTTCTTCAGCGGCAAGTTCCAATACTTTTTTTGCCCGGGGGGTAAAAGGGAGCTCTCCTAATACCTGGGTCTGGCCGCCGGGACGAAGAAGTTTTTCAATTTCCTGCTTTACCGTAGATAAATCTGTGCCCAGGTTCTGAAGAACTGCGGCAGCTACTCCTTCCTGTTCGGAGACCAAAGCCAAGAGCATGTGCTCGGTGCCGATATAATCATGATTAAAACGCCTTGCCTGCTCTTTGGCAAGCAGCAAAACTTTACGTGCCCGTTCAGTAAACTTATTAAACATCTTACCTCCTTAAATGTGCGTAGGATAACTTTAATATCCGCGGTATTAAATGCTTATTTTTTCCAGTTTTTCCCGCAGAAGAGTCGCTCTTATAGAATCTCTTTCCTGATGGGAAAGTTTCTTTTTATATATTTTTTGCAAATGCGCCGGCTGGATTATAATGAATAAATTATTGATAAGTTCCGTATCCAAACCCCGTATTATACCTAAATCCATGCCTAGACGCAACAAAGAAAGATGACTCAAGGTTTCGTTGCTGGCGATAAGGCGGGAGCTTTTAAGTGTTCCCAGGGCCCGCCATATTCTGTCTTCCATAGACAGCTTGTATTTCGAAACCATATACTCTCTGGCTTCCATTTCTTGGCTTTTAAGTTGTTTTATAACTCCGGCGAGATTGCTTAAAATTTCACTTTCGCTTAAGCCTAAGGTTATCTGGTTTGAGACCTGAAAGAAGTTTCCGATTGCCTGAGTCCCTTCACCAAAAAAGCCCCTGGTGGTAAAAGATAGTTTGGCAACCAGTTCCAGGATTCGATTTATCCGTTTAGTCATTATCAGCCCTGGAAGATGAAGCATGCAGGAAGCGCGAATTCCGGTACCAACATTAGTGGGACAGGAAGTAAGATACCCGATGCTGCCGGAAAAGGCAAAATCCAGATTTTTGGCGAATTCAGCCTCTATTTTGCTGGCGATTTCCCATGTATCGTATAAATCGAAGCCTGATTTTATCACCTGGATGCGCAGATGGTCTTCTTCGTTTATCATAATCGAGCAAACTTCATCTTTGCGCAAGAGCAGGGCTTTGCCCTGGGAAGTGGTTATATGCTCCTGGCTTACCAGATGCCGCTCAAGAAGCAGCTCTTTGTCCAGGGTTGAAAACTCTTCCATTTTCAGGAAATTGAAGCTGCGCAAGATACTGCTTTTGGCTTGAGCTTTTTGTATTTGCTCAAAGGCCTCCTGAGATTGTTTAAGGTCCATTTTATTAGGGAAAACAAAACCTTTTATGTTTCTGGCAAGGCGAATACGCGAAGAAACGATAATATGGGAGTCAGGGCCTTTGCCTTTTAGCCATTCCCCGGGTTTATTAAGTAGTTCTTCCAAGTCCATAATAATAGCTTTTTCTTTTATTTCTTAACGATTGTTGGGTTTACTTTTTTTATTCTTTCGCTCAAGTTCCCTGATTTCGTCGCGGATACGAGCTGCTTCCTCGTATTCTTCCAGTTTGATGGCCCGCTCCAGGTAAGCTTTTAATTCCTTCATTCGCTCATCGAAGGGGATTTCTTTTTTTATCTTTATTTTGGGAGTTTTGCCTCTATGGCGGCTGGAACCTTGCATTCTCCGCAAAAGAGGTTGAAGTTGGCTTTTAAAATCTTCATAGCACTGGGGGCAGCCGAGCCGGCCTTTTTTCTTGAATTCCTGATAAGTAAGCCCGCAGTTTGAGCAATGTAGCGCGGGCAGACCTGTTTTGCCAGCAGGATCGACATTTACCAGCTCCGAGAGAAAGTTGGTAATGTTGAACTGTTTTTGGAATTCTTCGGATTTCTTTTTAGCGCATTCTTCGCAGAGATGGACTTCAATAATCTTACCGGCGATTATTTCGGTTAAATGGACTGTAGCCGGATTCTTAGTGCAAACATCGCAGAGCATATTTTTACTCGGTTTGGGATTTGCGCCGGGTCATTTGCAGTAATTATGCAAAGCTTTAACCGCAACACAAACCTTAAAAAATTATAGTTTATAGGGAATGCCTTCTTTTTTTGTAACTTCGTGGAAATTCTGCATAAGTTTTTTAGTGACCGGGCCGGGCACTCCCGTACCGATAACCCTTCCATCTACTTTGACTACAGGAACAATTTCAGCGGCAGTCCCTGTTAAGAAACACTCATCGCTGATATAGACTTCGTGACGTGTGATTACATGTTCATGGGCCGGGATTTTAATCTTTTTCGAGATATCTAAAACAGTATCCCGGGTAATTCCCCGCAATGTGCCCATGCATTGAGGCGGCGTGTAAAGATTACTTTCTCTTACCACAAAAATATTGTCTCCGGTGCATTCGGCGACATAGCCCAAAGAATCGAGCATTATTGCTTCTGCGAACCCGGAGTTTATAGCCTCAATTTTTGCAAGGATGTTGTTTAGATAATTCAGAGATTTAATTTGAGGGTTTAAGGCCTCGGGCAGATTGCGCACCGTAGGAACAGTTATTATTTCCATGCCGTTTTTATAGTATTCCTTGGGATAAAGAGTGATCTTATCGGTAATGATAATAAGGGTTTCGTTGCCTTTGCATTTTCGGGGGTCAAGGCCTAAATCGCCTTCCCCGCGCGTAAGTACCACCCGGATATAAGCGTCCTTAAGGTTATTTGCTTTAAGGGTATTAATAATCGCCTTTTCCAGATCTTTTTTGCTTAAAGGGGTCTTAAGCATGATTGATTGCGCTGATTTGAAGAGGCGGTCAATATGTTCCGCCAGTTTAAAAACCAAGCAATTATAGGACCTTATACCTTCGAACACACCGTCTCCATACAGAAGACCGTGGTCAAAAACAGAAACCTTGGCATCCTTTTTATCCACTAAGCTACCGTTAACATAAACCTTCATTCTGACCTCCTGTAAGCTAAAAAAGCGTAGTAGTAAGCTATTTATTTAATTTGTGATCCGGCCGTCTTTTATATTTAACACTCTTTGAGCGTCTTTTGCAAGTTCTAAATTATGAGTTACTAAGACAACGGTTGTCTTATGCGCGGCGTTAAGTTTTTTTATTAAATTCCGGATATTTTCAGCTGAATCATGGTCCAGGTTCCCTGTGGGTTCGTCACAGAATAAGACTTTCGGTTCGTTTATTACGGCCCTGGCAAAAGCCACTTTTTGCTGCTGGCCGCCGGAAAGCTGGCTGGGATAAAAGTTCAAGCGTTGTGATAAGTCTAATTCCCTGGCTATTTCCTCAGCCCGTTTGCGGACAATTCGTTTTTTCTGGCCGGAAAGCCGGCAAGGCAGCATGATATTTTCCAGGGCTGTAAGTTCTTTAAGCAGGTGGTAAAACTGAAACATAAACCCTACTTTTTTATTTCGTAAAGAAAAAAGCCTTCGGAATTTCAGGGAAACCAGATTTCTTCCTTCGAAAAAAACTTTTCCGGAAGAAGGTAAATCAAGCCCTCCTAGAATATGAATAAGCGTGGATTTGCCGGCTCCTGAAGGCCCGACAATAGCGATGTATTGCGAAGATTCTATTTGAAGATTTATATCATTCAGGGCAGCGACTTGTCGGGACGCGTCCTTATAGAATTTGGATAATTCTTTTGTTTCCAGAATATAACTACTCATATCTTAAAGCCTCGATTTCTTTTATTTTTGAGGCCCGAATACTGGGCATTAAACTGAATATAAAGCTCATAGTAAGAGCCACGATGCAAACGCTGGCAATGTCATTGTAATCAATAGTTACCGGTAGATAATCTATGGAGTAAATTTTAGCCGGAAGAACCTTCAAATGGTATTTTTCGAGAAAAAGACAGATTCCGATACCGGCACCCGAGCCCAAGAGAGTACCTAGTAATCCCAGAAATATTCCCTGCAGGCAGAAAAGAAGATTTATCCCCCAGCCGGTCATGCCTAAAGATTTAAGAATGCCGATATCCTTTACTTTTTCTACGACCTTTACGGTTTGAGTCGCGAATATATTAAACGAGGCTACGAGAATTATCAGGTTTAAAATAACGAACATCGTGATTTTTTCCAGCTGAAGAGCTGAGAATAGGGTTTCATTCAACTCTGCCCAGGTTTTAATCAGATATATTCCTTTGGGATTTCGATCCAGTATAGCTTTTTTAATAGGTTCAGCTTTATAAATATCGTCTACCCTTATTCCTAAGGCAAAAAGGGCTTCAACTTCCTTAAGGAAATCCCGCGCTTCTGATAAGGGGTAGACGACGAAATTAGCGTCAAGGTCATAAATGCCGAAGCTAAAAATCCCGCTTACCTTGAACTTCTTCGGCTTAAAAGTCTTAGGGTTAAAAACCTCAACTTCGTCTCCGATATAAAGGTCTAAACTTCTTGCCAATATACGGCCTATGGCTAAACCTTGGAAATTGCCGTCGGTCAAGTATGTTTTCCAAAGGGCTTCTTCAGCTTCGTTAAATTTAAGGCCTTCAAAAATAACCGGGGTGATGTTTTTGTCCTTTTTGACGGCTGTTTGTATTTGAGAAAATTCAACCAGGCTTTTTACGCCTTCAACGCTTTGAATTTTCTCAAACTCGACTTGCCCGCTGTTATCCAAATAGGCTACCAGATGGAAGCTTGAGCCCAGCAATTTTTCTTTAAGATTATTGTCAAATCCGCTCATTACCCCCAGGACTACTATCAGACAGCAAACCCCCAGGGCTATACCCAGACAGGTAACTATGCTTATAAACGAAATATGCCGTTTACGGTTTCGCGACATAAATCTAAGTGCCAGCCAGAGTTCGATATTCATAAGATTGAATTATTCTTCAGCTTCTTTCGGCTTAAGCAAAGGAAAGAGAATGACTTCTTTAAGGGAGGGTTGGTTAAGAAGAATCATTACCAGCCTGTCGATGCCTATTCCTAAGCCAGCGGCCGGAGGCATGCCGTATTCCAAGGCTTCAAGAAAATCCTCGTCTAGTTTTTTAGGAAGCTCTTCTTCGGTATCAAGTTGCTTTACCAGGCGCTTTTTTTGTTCGACAGGGTCGTTTAATTCCGAATAAGCGTTGGCGACCTCAATGCCGGCTATAAACAACTCGAAACGTTCAACTATATGAGGATTGTCTTTTTTAGCTTTTGCTAAAGGTGACATCCAGGTGTAAAAATCCGTAACAAAAACCGGTTCCTGGCCGTAGTACTTTTCTTCAATCAAATCTTCAATAAGCTTTATTATTTGAGAACGGCTTAAATTCTCCTTGATTTTAAGCCGGGAAGACATCTTTTTTATAAACTCCTGGGGCGAGTCGTCGAATTCTACGCCGAAGTCCTCTTTCAGCTTTGAAGCCAGAGAAAAAATCCTGAATTTCCTTGAAAAATCAATGGTTTTATCCTGATAGTCTAGCATCAGGCTTTCATTTATTCTTTTGGCCAGCTCTTTTATCATATTTTCGGTTAATTCCATCATATAAGCGTAGTCTTTATAGCAGCTGTAAACTTCAAGCATGGTAAATTCCGGGTTATGCCGCACAGAAATTCCTTCATTTCGAAAGGAGCGATTAAGTTCATAAATATTATCAAAGCCGCCCACAAGGAGTTTTTTAAGGTAAAGTTCCGGCGCTATTCGCAGATAAATATCAAGCCCCAGGGCATTGTGAAAAGTTTTAAACGGCCTTCCCGAGGCTCCTCCGGGAATAGAGTGAAGCAAGGGTGTTTCGACTTCAATAAAGCCCTTTTGATCAAGGAAGCTTCGAATTTCTTTAACGATCTGGTTTCTTTTAATGAATATAGCGACACTTTGAGGGTTGGCTATCAAATCCAAGTAGCGTTTTCGAAAACGCAGTTCAATATCTTTGAGGCCGTGCCATTTCTCAGGCAGCGAGCGCAAAGCTTTGGCTAAAACCGTGAATTTCGACACAAAAACAGTTATCTCGCCGGTCTTTGTCTTGAACAGCTTACCGCTTACGCCGAGGACATCTCCTATATCAAGCTCTTTTGTCTGCTCAAAGTTTTCTGTCGCATCTTTTCGCAGATAGCACTGGATATGGCCGGAAAAATCCCTCAGGTCGCAAAACATGCTTTTTCCGTGTTCGCGCCTGGTTGTAAGCCTGCCGGCCAGGCTTACCTCTTTTTCTTCGAGGAATTCGCTTTTAACCGCGGCTATAGTCTGGGTTTTTTCAAAACGGTTCTGTGAATAGGGATTACCGGTTTTTTCCGAAATTCTGGCAAGTTTATCTAATCGTTCTTGCATAGACTAAAGATTATATAGAAGATTATATATTATGTCAAATATTCTTGATTTCCGCTTCTCTGTGCCGGAATTTTATCCTGAATAACCGTTTTTAGGGTTTACCGGCTAAGAGGCGCGTTTTATAAAATACCGGTTTTTTCGAGGATTTCTTTTAGGGATATTAGAAAGGGGCTGCTTTTGTCTAGATGGGAAAATGATTTGCCTTCAAGGTTTATTTTTTCCAGTTCTTTATCATGAGGTAATTTGCCTATCGCCTCCAGCGAGGTCTTCTCTTTTATAAGCCTAAGGCTTTCTTCAGGAAAGCGGAAATTCGCAACTAAAAAGGTATTACGACAGTTTATTTTGATATCTTTCAATAATTTTTCTAATTTAGCCACGCCCTGTAAAGATTTTTGAGAGGGATCTAGCAAGATGAATAGATAATCCACATCATTGGTGATCCGGCGGTTTATGTGCTCGAGGCCGGCAGGAGAATCAAGGAGAACAAAATTATAATTTTTCTCCAAGCGGCCCAAGGTGCCTTTGAGGATATTATTAGGTTGGCAGTAACAGCCTTCAGACCACTTGATTCCTAAAGATATAAAATCGAAGAAATCGCCTTCGTATAAGGCGTCATGCTGAAGAAGATAGTCGATTTTTTCGGGAAGACTGAAATTTTTTATATCCTGCGAAACCGAGCCTTCTTTGATATTAAAAAGCACTTCGGAGATTGTCTTCAAATTATCCTTTATCCCCAGGATGCTTATAAGGCTTTCGTCAGGGTCAGCGTCCACAATAAGCAAGGGGGACTTGTTGTGTAAAAGAAATGCAGCCCCGCCTAAAAATGAACTTTTTCCGACTCCTCCGCGTCCTACACAAACAATTTTTTTGCCCATTGGTATTTTTAAAGGTTTATGAAGGTGTTAGTATAACATCGCCCGGCCGGCAGTTCAAGTGCTTGGCTACAACCGGACATTTAGCCCGAAATAGAAAAAATATATGGTTATGTCCTGACGACAAGGCTTCAAAATTACCTTGTCCCTTGCTAATTATTAAATCCGCCGCTTTCAAAACCTTAACGAAACTTTTTGAACAGAATTCAAGTATAGCACCCGGAGCGTCACAACCGCTGGATATCACTTTTGCTATTTTGTCGATTCCGCAAAAAAAGGCGTCTTCGATTAAGGCGTCGTTTATTATCGGTTTCCCCCTCACGGCAAAAACCAAATCTTTGTCCTGCCATTTATTTATTATTTCTTCGATTAAAACCTTGTCAAAAACAATCTCGCCAGCGTTATCAGCGATATAAAGGATAGTTTTTGCCGCTCGCAAAGCATTTTTGAATTCTTTATAACGAAATGTAGCTTTAGCATGCGGCTTATGGATATTAAAATTACCGTTTAGGAAATCGTCAACTTCTTTTTCTACATCAAGGCAATTCTTAACTCCCAAGTCAATGATATTTCCTCGGCAGGCAAGCTCAACAGCCATCAGCAAAGGATCAGGCGATGTCATCACTTTTTTCTTTAGATGCCTGTATAACTTAAGCGCTAATTTGTTGCTTTTTTTCTTAACGGCTAAATACGGGTCGGGACATCTAGTCTGTTTTTTAGCGATTTTATAAGCCAGGCGTCCCATATAAGGCGGGCTTTTTTTTAAGCGGTGTTTCGGTATGGCCATAGCCAGCTTATCCAGAATTCGCTTTTGGACTTTGGGGCTAGCTTTAGCCAGTCTTCCGGCCTCTAAGGCCTGCTTAAAAAAACACGGTATGCAATCTAGATAAGTTTTCATTGTCAGGTCAGGTTTTGTCCGTCCGTGGCCCGAATAACCCCGTTCCAATCCGTACCATATTCGCGCCTTCTTCTATGGCAATTTTAAAGGAATCGCTCATGCCCATGGAAAGATACCGCCAGGTTAAATTATCGTGGTGTAATGATTTTGCGCTATCAAAGAGATCTTTAGCTTGCCGAAAGTACGGCCTTAAACCTTCGGGGTTATCCCGGAAAGGGCCCATGGTCATAAGACCCATAATCTTGATATTTCCAAGCGTTACTATTTTTCGTACGGATTCGTTGACTTCCTCGGGCATAAACCCGTATTTTTGAGGCTCTTTAGCTATGTTTATCTCGATCAACGCCGGCATAACTTTATTTATTTTTTTGCATTCAGCGTCTATAACGTTTGCGAGTTCAAGAGAATCAAGGCTTTGTATCAAGTCAAACATCTCGACAGCCTTTTTAACTTTATTTTTCTGCAAGTGGCCTATAAGATGCCATTCCGCTTTATTTCCTATTAGATTGATTTTTTCCCCGGCTTCGCTTACGTAGCTTTCCCCGAGAATCTTTACTCCTGCTTCAAGCACTTCGAGAATTTCCTGAACAACTCTTTTTTTTGTTGCCGCAACAAGAGTTACGTTTTCAGGCAGGCAGGCAATTATTTTTTTTGTATTATTTTTGATCATCAGTCCTTTTGACAGCTGCCGTAAAAAAATTTTTGCGGCTGTAGAATTTCTGCATAATCTTATTTTTTCTAAGAAGGGACTTTATAATTTTATCAAAAGCGGCATCATCTATAGCCAGCGAGTTTATCAAGTCTTTTGCCGTTGCAGGGCGCCGTAGAAGATAAGTTAATATCTGCGTTCGGGCTTTAGATGGAGATGTTTGTTGTTTGTTTTTGAAAGGCGAAATGACTTCGACCGCGCAGCCCAGGATCTTCTTAATCGTCTTTATTTTTTCAAAAGAAGGAATTTTAACCTGATTTTCCGAAGGCCGCGTTGGTAAATTAAGCTGTACCTTATCCGGGCGAATTCGCGAGATTATTTTGCGGAATTTAATTGCTTCGGAAACCGAATCGTTACGCCCGGCTACAAGCATTATTTCCAGCCAAATTTCACCTTTAAAATTCTTTTTTAAGGCTTTAAGGCCGGAAATTATTTTATCAACGGCAAGGCTTTTATGGGGATTATTTATGTTTTTGAAAACCCTCGGGCTTACTGCGTCCAAAGACGGAATGATTAAATCAATTTCTTTTATTTCGTTTCTTACGTCTTTTCGATGAAGTAAAGACGAATTGGTAATCAGGCAGACCGGGTATTTATTTTTTGTTATTTTTTTTACTGCCGAAACTATTTTATCCAGATCTTTATGCAGTGTCGGCTCGCCGCAGCCGGAAAGGGTTATGTAATCGATTTTCACCCTTCGCTTGATTATCTGCCTGAGTTCTTTTTTAAGTCTTTGCAAATTGACCGATGAAAATCTGCGAAGGCTTTTCCGGGTCGTTTTTCCCAGCTGGCAGTAAACACAGTCAAAAGAACATATTTTCCTGGGTATTAAATCAAGCCCCAGAGAAAAACCTAGACGGCGTGAAGGAACCGGCCCGTAAAAATAAGTCATACTGCTTAAATTTTAATTATATGCAACGCTTTTGTTTCAAACAAAAAATCTTGCATTTCAAAGATGGGGCTTAAATTTAGACTCAATTTCTTCTTTTGTAAGGGTGCCGGAGGCGGTTGTTAGGATTTTACCTTCTTTAAATACCGCTACTGTAGGCATACTCATGATTCCGTAAGCGGAAGCGGTGCGGGGGGAATCCTCTATGTTTAATTTGCAGACTTTAAGACGATCTTTGTAATCTTCTGCTATTTTATCGATAATCGGCGAGAGTATTTTGCAAGGCATGCACCAGCTTGCCCAGAAATCGACCAGAACAGTTTTGTCGGTTTGAAGGACTTCTTTTTTAAAGTTAGCGTCGGTTACAACCATAGCGGTATTTCCTCCTTTCAGTTGTCTAGTGTCACGTGTTATTGCGATTTAACAAACGCGCCCGGCAGGACTTCCCCGCCTCCTTGATTTTTATTTTCGGCGGGGTCCCGCTGTGCATAGTCAGTCATATTAAGGTTGCGGGAGAACCTGCACACCCTTATTTCAAAGATTTACCTAAAACAAGAATGCGCCCGGGGTGACTTGAACACCCAACCCCTTGGTTCGTAGCCAAGTACTCTATCCAGTTGAGCTACGGGCGCAATATTTCGTAATGCGTAATGCGTTGTGCGTAACGTGTATCAAATACTTATTTATTTTACTATTATATAAAAAGAACTTTTTTCTACCGTAGTGAAATTGTATAGCCGATTGCGAGCCACCTTAATATTTTGTTTATTAAGGCTAGTCCGCCGAAGCTCTTTTAGAGCGAAGGCGGAAGCTACGGGCGCTAAATGAAAAATAGCTAATGGCGTATGGCCGATAGTTTTTCGCATTATAAGCCATTAGCTGTTAGCCATTCGCTATTAAGGAGCGATTTTATCACGCTGCCGACAGGTTCTCAAGGAAAATATCCGATAAAATTAGGTAGGTTAGTTTATTGTTTTTGATTCTCGGCAGGATCATCTGGCCTAGTCTGGTTTAAAGGGGTAATGAATTCTTCAAGCAGGTCAGTTACAAAAAGCTCCTGCTTAAAGCCTGTTTCTTTATCTTCAAGAATGACAGAATTGAGGTTGATTTTTTTTATTATGTGGTCGTTTACCGAATCGCCCGCTTCGTAATATTGAGTTCCGATAAGAGCTTTTGGGGTCGCATCGCTAAGAAAGACTCCTCGCAAGACAAACTTTATTTTTTTCGGCTGCATCATAAAATCCTCGATTAGTTTATTCATTTCGGGAGTCCGGGAGATTAATTTTTCCGCTTCCGTAAGCTCGTTCCGTAAACGAGAAAGATTCTTGATTTGGATTTTACTTTGGCCGTGAATATAAAAAAGCGCAATTATAATAACAATAATAGCAATTAAACGAAAACGAATTGCCGGGTCGATAAAAATGTATTTCAAAAAATTAATTTTCACGAGTTAGCTTCTCCAGTTTTTCCTTAAGGGCCTTGGCTTGCTGATATTGCTCAGAGGCCAGGTATTCATAGTTACGGCGGATGGTTTTTTCGGTTTTTAACATATCCGAAACGGAAACCAGAACGATTATAAGACTTGCAGTAATTATGATATTGAGCAGTCCCAGTACGGCTCGACGCAGGCCAAGACTTAAGGCGTGTTTTCTTAGCAGGTTTATTTTGAAGAATTTATCCGCGTTGTAGGCGTGGAAATCAGAGTTCATGGGGCGGCTGGTTTCAATCTCGGCATCCAGCTCGGCCTTAAGCCGGTCAATAAGTTCGTCTTTCTCGGATGAATATGGACAAAGGTAGATTTTGGTAATTTTTTTGCTTCTGCCTTTTGTGTAACTGTACTTTAGCGAACCCAGTATTTTTTTCCTTGCTTCATCCAGGCTGTCGTAGAGAATTTCGCGCAGCAATATGCATTTTGAATTGTCGAATACCGCAAGCCTCAGCACTGCCTCGGTTGAAAAATCCAAAAGACAGAAGTTTTCATCAGGAATTTTATTTTTTTCCAGAAAAGAATTTACAGTCGTGAGGATCGCGGCAGTTGCGCTTACCGGAATAGTTTTCTTTTTGTAGCAAATCGCGGCATATTCGCGTATAAGCTTGGCTGACGACGCCGCAAAAACACCGTTTATCCTTTTTTCAGAAACACTAAGGATTTGATAATCAATTTCTGTTTGAGAAGGATTAAGAGAAAGCAGTGAAACCGCTTCGAGCTTGAGACTTTCTCTAAGCTCGGATAAAGATAATTGAGGAAGGTCGAATTGGCCGGTTACAACCTGAGGATTCGGGATACTAAGGGCGACAAGAGGCCATTTCTTCTTTTTCGCGAGAGGGGTTAATTTTTCCTCTAATTGTTGAGCTGAGCCGATTTCGAGATTTATTACGTTGTTTTTCACAAGTTCGATTAATCTTAGAATACTTCCTGCCAGGTTAAGACTTCGTACCGGCCCTGCTCAGGGGTACCGCCGAAGGCTTCGCTTACTGCCCTGGCATCGTATTCTATTGTGGGGTTCCCGGTAAGTTTTGTATCGACTGTCAGGCCGCATTCAACAAAAACAGAACCATAAATTTCAGGATTTCCAGCACCTACTTGCAGAGTACCTAAAATATATAGAACACCGGTAAAAATCCCCCCGCTTATCTTGGCATCGCCGTCAACAATAAGTATGCCGTCACCTTTCCAGTGTTCATTTGTGATCTGAAAGACATTATTATCGGTTAGCGTAACCCAGGTGATGTCCTCGGCAATAAAATCATTAGGGCCGGGATTGACGTATTTGTTTACAGCTAAGTCGTACATTTCTTCGGGAGTTTTCTTAAAAAGATTATCAAAATTAAAGCTGGCGTATTCCTCATAGCCGCCAGCGATACACTCGCCGTTCTTGCAGTTTCCTTTAAGAGTAATGGGTCCGGTTGCCTGAAGGGCTTTGCCTGCAGGAGGACCGGCTACAACTTTTATTTTTCTTTCTATTGAGCCGACAGTGCCTTTGGATTCAATGGTCCAGCGATAGACTAGCCCAGTATCAGGGTCAGGCGGAAAAGGGATTATCTCGGTCGAGTATCCTCCTTCTCCCAAAGAGCGGTTGAGAGTGTCGGTAGCAGGCAAATGATCGATCGCCTCTTCTATTCCGGCCTCAGCCAACCAAAAGGATTTTATGGAAGAAACCTTTTTATTGTAAGCAATACGGTGTAAGCCGGAGAAATTTATACTGGCAAAGCCCAGGATAGTAAAGGCTAAAATTAAAGATAAAGTGATAGCCAATATTGAGGAACGTCTTTTTTTCATCAGTTTCGTTTAAGAACTTTTGTTGAAAAGTCAAAAGGATTTAGGTTTTGCTTTCCTACCAGACGAATCGAGAACAGATTGCCGTTTTTCGCAGGATAAAAATTAACTAGTCCCGATTGAAAAATTGTTTTCCGGATTGAAGTGTCGCTTCGGTCGGGAAGGTAAACAAAGGAAGCCATTTGATCCTGTGTAGAATTGTATACAGCAAAAGCGCTGTTGTCAATTATAAGGATATCGCTTGTCCAGGGAGGATTAGGCCAGGTGTTTTCGACCCAGGCTGAGTTAGCCGCTCTTAAGCGGTTTGCCGCAAGTTCAAATCCGTAAAAAACATCATTATGTACCTGGGCTTGGTTGTGTATTGTCATATGGGATTTGTGACTCGCCAGAGAAATCGCTCCGATCATAAGAATTAGAATCCCGCCGATAATTAAACTGATAAGTAACTCGATTATGGTGAATCCTCTTTTTCGCATTATCTTTTGATGAGAGTATCCAAAGCAAACTGTTCGGGATTGCCTGAAGCAGGATCGGTCCAGTCGATTGTAATTTGAACATTTTTAGCGTTTGTACCGGATAGAGACCGTACATAAATTTTCTGCCAGGCTGTTAAATCTCCCAGATTAATAATTAACGGCCCCTGCCAGAGGCCCGGTGAAGGCGGTAGGGGTTCAGGCAAGCTTTCAAAGCCGTCGTTTTTTATCTCTTCCATTTTCGCGTGAGCTATTTCAGCAGCGGCTCTGCGGTGGACAGAAAGAGTTACTGATTCATAAGGGTAAGAGAAAAAAGCCATGCCGCCTACCATTACAATGCTAAGCAGAAGAAATGAAATCAAGCATTCAATGAGACTAAAAGCCTCTTTTTTAAAACGCACTTCTTCCTCGAGTTTTCGGACGCGTTTAAGTCCGGCAAGTTTAGAAAAAGGTAAAGCGGCAAGCCGCCAGACTATCTTGTGGATTTCGACTAAGCAAATCCGGAAATTTTACCAAGCTGACCAGTTGTTTGAATCCGAACAATCGGAACCAGCGTAACAGACAAAGATCCTGCCGCTGTTATCCATTTCCAATAAGTAGTCGTTTACTTCGGATGCTTTCACTGCGCAGTCTTCGGTTACGGTTTGATTGCATTCGACATTGGGCGTAGTCTTATTTCCCTTTGCGGCAATAACAAAATTAACCGGATCAGGATCAGTAAAGCGGGTCGATGACGCGTTTACTGTCACATTAAAGGCATCTCCCGCGAAATATTGGGATACACCGATATCAATAGATAAACCGGGTGATGTGGCGCCGGGCTCGTGTGACAAATTTCCGTTAGTAACATTTAAATACTGGTTGTGGCTGACGAAATACTCACGCTCCGCTTCCCGCATCATTCCCATTACCGCTACTGCTTCGGCAGCTCTGGCGCGGCGAACGTTAGTAAAGTACATCGGCGCGACAACCGCGGCTAAAATCCCGATAATAACCAGCACTACCAGCAATTCTACCATGGTAAAACCTTTTTTTTCTTTTTGCATCTTTCCTCCGTTCTTTAAAAATTAGCTTTTTTTGCTTTTGATTATTCTTTCCTTGCCGCAGGCATAGAGATTATGTGTTGATTTATCTTATTGATTCACCTCCCTTCAATGAATCGCTTTTGATAGATTAAAAATAGGCAGATACAGGGCAAGGACAACTATCAGAACGACCCCGCCTATTAAAACGATAAATACGGGTTCAATTAGAGAAGTTAAATTGGCTAAAGTTATTTCTATCTCTTCGTCATAATAATCGGCACTGCGTTTCAGCATTTCGCTTATTTTACCGGTTTTTTCCCCGACCGCCGACATCTTTGCCACCATTCTGGGAAATATCTTATGAGCTTTTATTTCTTCGCTTAAAACTCCGCCGGAAATTACGCGCTTTTTCAAGTAAGTTATTTTATCTTGCAGAAAAAGATTGTCGATTACCTGGGAAGTAATTGCCATGGCCATGGGCATTGTAACCCCGGCTGAAAGAAGAATGCTTAAATTCCGGCAGAAACGGGCGATTAATACTTTTCTTATTACCTTGCCGATGAAAGGGAGACGTAATTTCAAAGAATCAATTTGAAACCTGACCTTTTTAAGCTTCAAGCAGTACCAGTACAAAAAACATAAAAAAACCACAATAAGGCCGGTAGGTAATATATTTCGAATCAAGGTTTCACTTATCCCGGTTACGATCTGGGTAAGCATCGGCAATTGGGTATTTGTCTGAGCAAAAAAAGCTTTAAATTTAGGGATGATAAAAAAGACCATAACGCCGACAACAAAGACAAAAAATGAAAAAATAAATAAAGGGTATCTCATCGCGCTTTTAAATTTAGCTTTAAGCCGCTCGTAGTCCTCTAAATACTTGGCTAAATTGGTAAGGGTCTGGGCCAGTTCTCCTCCTTCTTCCCCGGCGCGCACAGTGGCGACAAAGGTTGTTGAGAATATCCAGGGATATTGGGATAAGGCATCGGAGAAAGCCTTTCCGCCAAGGACATCTTTTATGATTTGCTCAAGGACCAGGCGAAAGTAAGAATTTTCCAAATCATCAGCTATGGTAGTCAAGGCGTCGGAGAGAAGCAAACCGGCATGAAGGGTATGGGCCAGCTGACGGGCGAATACAGCAATTTCTCTTCCGCTTACCCTGCCGCCTAAGGGCCGCGTTGCACGGGTTTTTTCCTGACGCTTCAGTTGAGACACATGTATAGGGATAAGGCCTTGCTTTTTTAGATGGGCAAGAAGCGTCGGCAGAGAATCGGCGGTTGTGGTACTGCTTATGCGCTGGCCGGCGGAATTACGAACAATATAGTCAAATTCCATTGGTTAGAATTCCTCTTCCTGGGTTACCCGGATAACTTCATCAGGAGTGGTAATTTCTTGCTTAAGTTTTTCAAGGCCGTTTTCACGTAAAGTTTTCATGCCGTTTTCCTGCGCCTGGCGCTTTATTTCATCGCTCGATGCCCGGGAAAGAACAAGGTTAGTTATTTTATCGCTAGGAGTAAGCAATTCAAAAATAGCTGTGCGTCCCTGATAGCCGCTATTTAGGCACTTAGAGCAGCCGGTTCCTTTATAAAATGCGGGTATTCGCTGTTTTAGAAGCAGCTTATTCAAGATTTCAGCATCAACTTTATATTCAGTGCGGCAATTTTCGCAGATGCACCGGACTAAGCGCTGGGCCAAGACCCCTAAAAGCGATGAAGTAATAAGAAAAGGTTCGATCCCCATATTTATCAGGCGTGTGGTTGCGCCGGAAGAATCGTTTGTGTGAAGAGTTGAAAGAACAAGGTGTCCGGTTAAAGCGGCGTGGATGGCGATTTCAGCTGTTTCCCGGTCGCGTATTTCGCCGACCATAATAATGTCCGGATCTTGGCGGAGTATCGCCCTAAGGCCCTTGGCAAAGTTGAAACCTATAGCGTAATTTATTTGAGATTGTTGTATAAAGGGTAAGCGGTATTCCACGGGGTTTTCCAAAGTTATTATATTTTTTTCGCGGGATTTCATTTCACTAAGCGCAGTATAAAGAGTCGTTGTTTTCCCCGAGCCTGTAGGGCCGGTGACAAGAATAAGGCCGTAAGGACGGTGAATCAGGCGTCTGAACTTTTTTAGATCCTCAGGCATAAAGCCTAAATGTTCCAAGCCCAGAAAGGGCCGGGAAGTATTAAGGAGTCGCATTACAATACTTTCCCCGTAGATTATGGGAAAACAAGAGGTGCGTATGTCTATTTCACTAGGGCCGATCTTTATGCGAAACCGTCCGTCCTGCGGAAGCCGGCGCTCGGTTATATCAAGACTTGAAAGTATTTTGATTCGGGTGGTAATTGCCGGAAGCATGCTCTTAGGTGGCGGGTCTATATCATACAAAACCCCGTCAATACGGAAGCGTAATTCGGCACTTTTTTCTTTTGGCTGGATGTGTATATCGCTGGCATTGCTGTTGATAGCTTGAATAATAAGCGAGTCGACGTATTGGACTACCGGAGTTTCACTTGCTTCAATACGCAATTTCTCGATATCATCATCCAGTCTTAAGCCTGACTCTAGTTCGATAAAGTTGTTAATATGTTCCTGCATCCGGGGTAATTGGCGATAGCAGTAATCGATTGCAGTGTTGATATCCTCTTCTGAACATACGGCAGGACGTACCTTGAGCCCGGTTCTGATTTTTATTGTGTCTTCCGCAACTACATCGAGAGGATTCACCATGGCCAAGGTAAGCAGGTTATCATCAAGTTTTATAGGTAAAACTTCAAAGCGACGGGCGATGTCTTCGGGAATGACCCGTATCACCTCAGGAGGTATTTCTTTGTATATATCATTAAGGTTTACAAAAGGAAGTTCAAAATAGTCCGCCAGAAAGGGTGAAAGTTGTTTGGGGCTTAAGAATCCAAGCTTAACCACTATTCCGCCAAGAGCTTCCTTTGTCTGGGCTTGTTCAGTCAGAGCCATGTTTAACTGCTCGGCGGTAATTAGTCCTTGTTGAATAAGGGCTTGTCCGATTCTCTGTTTCATGTTTTAAATTTAGGATTGTTGTTTTGCAGCCGCGTAAGCTTTACAGAAAATAAAAGGCTTACGGGTAGCTTTAGAAATTCACATTGTACTACCGCCCAAATTTTTCTGCAAGCTAAAATTGATTGCAATCAAAAGTTAATTCTTTGTTGGTCCTGTCTAAAATCGAATAGTATTATAATACGTTGATACTCTTATGGTTACAGTTATTTTTCTATGTCGTAATATATTTTTGCAACCCAGAAGTTTGTTTACAAACTTCAATATACGTATAAGCATAAAATATGCCAAGTGTATAGAAAATCTACAGATTACGTAATTCATTATTAATATTGAACTTGAAGCGGTTAAGCCAATAAGCTGTTGTTGCCGCGGTCCGGATAATGTTGCGAAAAATAGACAGATGTAAAAAAAATAAACACCAAGAAGGCGTTGAGAGATATTTTTAGGCACAGAAATGATAGCGGGAAGCTACTGCGCTAAATCGCTAATGGCTTATAGCGAATAGCTAATGGCGTATCGCATTCGAACGCCATTCGCTATTAAGCAGGGATTTTATCACCCTGCCGACCGGTTCTCAAATAAAATGTCGAAGAAGAACCGGCAAGCACAGTTTATTTAGGCTAGTGGAGGCCGGGAGTCTGTTTATAAAGGTCGGTACGCTTTTTATTGACCGTGCCTAATTGCTTTCGGGCGTTGTTGAGGATTGTCGGGTAGTTTATAGGGCTAAGACTCTGTCTTTGCGGGGAGGTAGCTATTCTTTTTTTGCTGCTGCTGCTTCTAGAACTTTTCTTAGCAGAAGGCTGCATATAAACATTGAATATCAACTGGCAGATAATTAAGATTATTGCCGCGGCCAGCAATAATCCGATTAGACTAAAATAAGCATTCTTAAATATGGATTTTCTCATTTATCGTTCTGTTACTAGAAGCCGGCTGTATCCAAACCGAATTCTTTTTTAACCTTTATTTTAGCCTCAATGAAATCTTTATGAGCAATGCCGAATAAACTCGATATTTTTCTTACGCTTTCAAGCTCAAGATTGTCCAGTTCGTTATCGGCGCAGCCGACTCGAAACAGGTTTTCAACAATTTGAATTTTTATTTGGTAGGGTAAATCGCGGCTTATTTCGTCGGTAAAGCGGAATAAATCGATTCTTTCGCGGGCAGCGGTTTCAATAGAATTTAAGATAATCGGCAGGTCTTTATCGGAAATTTTGCCATAGCTCGACAAAATCTCTTTAATTTTTGCCTTTTCAGATATTAAAAACTTGCTGTCGGCTTCAGCAACAGCCCATAATAGGACCCCTAAGGCGATCTTATCGTCGATTTCGGCTAAGTCAGGCCTTTCGTCAGGGCTTTTCCAAACAGAATTGGCTACGCTTTTTCGAAATTGCGCGAAAATTCCCGACATGAAATGACTTTGTAGATAAAATTCACAAAACAGGGAAAAAATTACCGGATGCAAAAAATATACTTTTTCTAAAGTTTCTTTTTCAGCCTTCGTCTATAGACAACTATTCCGAGAATAATACTTAGCATCAGAAGCGAAAAAGCGAATATAGCGATTTTAAGAAACAAACCGGATAATTCTTTCATATTTGTTTACCTGGGTTGTGATGTTTGAGACAGGCTTACATTTCAGTGATGAAAGCCTCGATGTCTTTTGTCGCCCGCCAAATTTTTTTAATTCTATCCAAGCGTTTCAAAAATGCCTTTAATACGTCAGGGTCAAAATGTTTTCCATTTTGGCTTTTGACGATTTCAATAGCGTCATCAAAATCATAGGCCTCTTTATAAGGACGTTTCGTAGTTAGGGCGTCAAAAACATCGGCGAGAGCGACTATCCGGCCGAATAACGGTATTTGTTTTCCCCTTAAGCCCCGGGGATAACCGGTTCCGTCGTATCTTTCATGGTGGGTCAGGCTTATTGTTTCCGATACCTTTAAAAGCGGAGAACGGGCGCCTTTAAAGATCTTTGCTCCGAGGGTCGTATGTTTTTTTATTATCTCGCGTTCATCGGGCGTAAGACCGCCGGGTTTTTTTAGTATGGCGTCAGGTATGACAAGTTTCCCGATGTCATGCATGGGGCTTGCATATCTTAGGTGGTACGTATCTTTTTTGCTTAATCCTAACCCATTGGCGATTTCAGTGCTGTAGTCAGCGATTCTTACCAGATGGGTCCCGGTTGCCTCGTCTTTAAACTCGGCTACCAAGGCAAACCGGAAAATCATTTCGGTGTACGAATCCTTCACCTCACGATAAGATTCAAGCAATTCTTTGTAAGCTTTATCTACTTTTGCCTCGTATTCAAAATAGCTGACTTTTTTAAGATTGGAAGTTTTCTTTTTAGTAGCCATAAAATTCCTTTAGAGCCTCTTCTTCCGTGTCGTATATTATAATTACCTGATCAAGTTTAGTAATGCTGAAAATAGGCCGGATGTTAGGAGACAGGTTTGATAAAAATAAAACACCTTCAATTTCTCGCAAGCCTCGGGACAATTCAACCAGGGAAGCAATACCAAGACTATCAATATATTCGACTTTATCGAAATTCAATAAAACTTTACGGATTTTGTTTTCCAAAAGGTTTTGAAAGACTTTTTTTAGCCCCTCAACCGTATCAATATTAATTTCTCCGGCAATAGCGCATATTACCACGCCATTTTTTTCTTTCTGTGCTACTTTCATATATTTCCTTTGTCTGCTTCCGGCAATAAAATAAGGTAGTTCTAATTTTACCATTAGGCGACAGGGCTCGCAAGATAAAATATATTCAGCAGCCGAGTTAGAGAAAGCTTTTTTAGGGATTTGTCCGGCGGCGGTAATAATATTATTCCGGGAAGTCTAACTTACTTGAATTCAAGGTATCTTTAGGAGCGGGATGTTCCTGGTGTAATCCAAAGACAGCCAAAGTGGAATTGATCTTTTTTAGGGATACTAAAGAGAAAAAGACGGCGGCGGCGGTACAAATAAGAATAAGGATTTGCGCCAGTAAAAATCCTTTTACAAAGCCGATGTCGGCTGACCATATCCCGTTGTTCCAATACATAATATTTTTTATTACGAGAAAAGAAAAAGCGAAAGCAAGAGAAGAAAAAGCCAATAAAAAGCGGTTTCTTTCTTTGATCCCGGTTATATCAGTAGAAAAAATAAAGGAAGTAAGCGATAGCCCGGCGTAGAGTACAAGTATCGCCAGATAAGGGTTTTGAAACGAGAAAATCGTAATATTTTCTCCAAGCTTAACTGTGCGGTATTGAAAAATCACCGAATAACCGAGAATTCTCAGCAAAGCATCGAGCAGGCAAAGAAAAGATGCGATTGTAATAAGTTTCGGAGGGGCCGAAAGATCCACAGCCCGGCATAGATAGCGGTCGATCGCATTTCGGTTTTTTTCAGAAAGAGCCACGAAAATCCCGCCGATTCGTACATGATCAAGCATGTCTTTAGCGCCAAGGCGATTTTTGATAGCGACCTGAATCTTTATTTCCGGTGAAAGAGGGTCTAATTGAAACCGGAGTTCAAAAATATCAGGAAGTGACTCCGGAAGTTTGATGTTAAAAGACAGGCCGGTGGTACTTAAATCGTTCAGGTAAACGTTGCGATTAAAACGGCCTTCGATAAAAACGCGGGCTTTGAGATTAATCGGGATTCGTAAATATGCTCGTTTGGGCGGTGCGGGACGTTTGGCTAAAATATCTTCCACGGCTAAATTAAGTTACGTAAATATTCAAATAGAGCGTTTCGGTAAATCTTTTTGCAATCGGAGCGAGTGACGTTGAAAATTTCCTGAGTTTCTGTCTCGCCGTAGATAATTTCTTCGTCTTCCTGCCATATCCATCCCCTTATTACCTCGTTGTCGTTTAAATATAGGACATCTTTTTGAAGGAACCGCCATACGGTCAGGAGCTTTTTCTCAGGACCCTTAACGAAAAAATAGAAAGCGGCAAAAAAAATAAAACCGGTAACCGCAATAAGAATAATTTTCTTCATATACATTATCTTACCAAATTAGCTTTTTCGAAACAAGAAAAACCGCAAAAATTAACTTATTTAGGTTCGCGGCAAACCTGAAAATGCGAATATTCAAATTAATATGCGTGGTTAATTTTACCCGGTACGGCGGGGTTTAAAAAGGGATGTCATTAAATAGATTCGGTATGGGTTTTAAATCGTATTTCGCTATCCCAGATTAGCAATTCGTCGATCAAGCCATCCGGGGTAGTAATCGACTGCAATTTTTTAAGTTTTTCGCGGATTTCATTTTCACTCAGATGGTATCGGTTAAGAGATTTAACGAAATCAATGTACCATTTGTTTAACTGATTTTTTGTTTGGTCGGGCAATCTCAAAAAATATTTTAGCCGTTGATACTGAAAATCAAGGTATTTTAACAAATGTTTTTTCTTCCGTTCCACGATTATCTGTTTGGGCTTTTTATACGTAAAATAGATAAGGCGGCTTGCTATTTCCCGAAATCGGCGACTTGTATAAATCACCGGGCGCGTGCATATAGCAATTTTTTTTGCCGCAGACATTACGATTTCATGACAATTGCGAGAAATCAATCCGGTCATAATTACGATTTTCTCAATAGCCGAGGGACGGAACAATTTTCCGGCAAATCCGGCCGCGGTTAAAACAAAGATTATTTTCCAAAACATAAGTTTTTCCAATGGTTTAGCTTCAAGTTCAGCTAATCCGGGAACGAAGGTAATAATAAAAAAAGAGGGGTTTACCCCCTCTGGTTTTATTCCGTATTACCCCCCAAGATTAACTTACCAAATAAAGTATAACATATGAAGATATGAAAAGTTTATAGGGTCAACTGCTTTTTTGGTAAACGTTTTCTTCAGTGCCAGGGAATTGCCGTAGTAAGGCCTTAGTTTAAATCTGCTGGCACTGCTCGGGAATTTTCAACGTTAAGCGCTTCTTTACCGTAAAGCGTAAGCATTAAACTTTGTCCGTCTTGGGTATAAAGAAAGGTTTTTTTCTCAGGGCTTAAAGGAAGCGTCAGGTATTCGGTTTTTGATTTATGGGCGGGAGAAATGCTTTCATCGCTATACTCGTATTTTAAAAGCACATTAAAACAATTGTTTACTACCCCTTTGTTTATATAGGCGATTTTTTCGACATAATAGACTGGAGAATTATTCACGTAGATTATACCGTCTTTGACTATCGAGTATATTATCTCTCCGTTTAGGATCGGCTGAGCAGTATTTAATTGACCTTTTGACTCGGAGTCAAACTGGGCAAATAGAAATTGCACAGGAAGAATAAACAAGGTTAAAAAAAATATTGAAAACCTGGGGTTCATAGAAATTAGCCTTGTTTTTTTTCAACCAGGGCTTTTTCAAGCAAAATACGCAGCTTATTAACCATTGAACGGGGCAGACGAAACTGGGACCGCAAAACCGGCGTTGAAACAGTGAATTCAAACATATTAGGATTATTAGAAAGCTTGCGAACAGAAACATTCAAACGGTATTCTGGCACGCGACACCTCCCTTGACAAAAGAAATAACTTTTCTGCGCTCTTTATAAAATCATACTACTCTATTGCAATAAGTCAATATTTGCCTGTATAAAGAAAAAAAATGTTATGTAAATCTGGCAGGGTAAAAAGGGGTTTATCGAAGCGTTGATTAATGCATCAAGTTTTCTCAAATAAAGCGGTTTGATCTTTCACGGCAAGCGAAAAATCGCTATTTTTTGTCAGCTCCACCACGCCGAAAACAATTCCTTCGTCCCCGGCTTTTGAAGCCGCGTATTTAAGAAGTGCCAAGGCAAGGGTTTCAGCGTTAAGACACTGCTCAGAGTTGCTTAAGACTTTGAAAATTTTCTCCCGCATATATAGCTTACCTCCTAATTTAAGAAAAGAAAATTAACCTGATAACGTCCCGAATTTTTTCTAGTTTATCCCCGTGGCTTCATGAGGAATGCGCGATTATACCATGGCTAAGCGAAAAAGGGCAAGATAATTTTAAAGAATTTTTAGTTATTTATGGAAAGGTATCTTTTAGGAATTATAGCTACAGCTAGGGTTTTTCGGCAAAAACCCTAGTATTTAAATGCTTCGATAGCCGAAAGGGATTTTATCCTTGTATCGAGATGAAACCCCAGAAAATCGTCTAAAATCCCGAGGATTTCTTTCTCCGTATTTGCAGACAAGGTCAAACGCAAAGAAATATTAAATTCGTTATTTTGGATGTACTTTAGGCTTGAAATTACTTCGCCGGAAAGCTCTCTGGCGGATCTATCGTCGGCAGAACATTTTGGACATATAAGCCCTCCCAATTTTATGCTGAAAAAAGCTTGAGCTTGGACCTCGCTCGAACATTTTACGCAGGCTGTTAGATGCGGTCGAAAACCGGAAAGCTCCAAGACCCGCACCTGGGCAATGTAGAAGATTTTCTTTTGAAAATTCTCCTGGGAATACCTGAATGAATCGTAGAGCAATTCAAATATTTCCGGACAGGGATGATGCAAGGGACTTACTTTATCTACAAGCTCGACAATAAAGTTAGCTACAAGATTCTTTTCCGTGTTTTCTTTAAGATACGAAAAACCGCTAATGAGGTCAGCGGCCGAGACAAGCCAGAGTTCATTTCTTGATTCGTAAAAAACAATTTCGTTAAGAGAAAACGTGTCTAAGGTAGTTGTAAACTCCTTTTTGCCGGTCCGGAAGCCTTTGAGAAGTCCGTGGATTTTACCGTTTTTTTGGGTAAAAACGTGAGCGATTTTGCTCGTTTCCCGAAAATCGAAATTCCGCAAAATAAAACCGATATCTTTTTTAATAGCCATTTTTAAACGCGAATCTTCGCGAATTAAGGAAGGCTAATTTACGCGAATAATATGGAGGCGCGAATTTACGCTAATTATAATTAGCGTAAATTAGTTATAAATTAGCGTTATTAGCCGAGTTTGTAATATTTACGTACCGGTGTTGTTACTTTCCAGCGGCATTTAAGGCCTTTAGGAAAGAAGGCTAAGTCATCTTTTTTTATTGTAAATTCCCGGCCTTCAGCTTTTACCACAACCGCACCTTCCAAAAAATAACAAATTTCATTATCATCGTAATGCCAGTCAAATTCTGAAACATCACAAGTCCAGATAGGCCACTGTTTAACTCCTAGTTCATCCAAGCGGGCCTGCGAAGGGTTTGTTTCAATTTTTACGCTACTCATTTAATCCTCCTTTATGTTAGGGCAGTTTTTCTGAACCGGAAACGCTCCTGCGCTCTTGCTTAACCCTGTTTATAAACCAAACCGATATTATACCCAGTGCAAACATGGCTACAATGAGAACGATTCTCAACACGGTAAAATATTCTTCAGATTGAATGATTTTTCTAACCGGAGTATTCAAGCTGCCTACCACAAGCCCCAACAAAACATAAAGGGTCTTGTTTTTATCTTTTTGAAAAAGAAAGGTAATGAAGCGCGATATGGTAAAAGCACCGAGGAGAGCTCCAGCTAGAAATATCAGAAAATATGTAAAGCCCGAAGGTAAATCCCGCACTATCCCGATAATGAATTCGTAAAGACCCATAATGAGTAAAATGAACGCTCCGGAAATTCCCGGTAAAAACATAGCGCTTACTGCCAGAAAGCCCCCTAAAAACACATATGCGTAAGTAGGAGTAATTTTTAAGGGTATGGCAAGCGACAGCGAAATCCCCAGCAATATCCCCAAGAACCCAAAAAAAACATCTTGCATGCGGTGAGTTTCAATGTGGTCATAAATAATTTTCGAAGAAGTAAGTATAAGTCCTATAAAAAACGATATCGTATAGACCAAGTACTTATCAAGCAAAAAACTTAAGACCCGTACTCCCGCGGCAATGGCGCTGAAAATGCCTATACCGAGAACAATTAAAAAGGACAAGTCAAGATTGGCAATGTTTTCTTTTAAACTTTGGTTATTTTCGCGGTTTGGGTTTGCGAAATACTTGAATACGCTTTTTGCTAGTTGCGGTGAAAAGTTTTTAATCGCGGTTATCAGTCTTGTATATATCCCGGTAATAAACGCTATTGTGCCACCGGATATCCCCGGTATTACGTCGCATATGCCCATGAGCAGGCCTTTTAAGAATATCGAACCGTTTTGATAAAAATTAGTATTTTTCATTTTTTGAAACCGTGTTCGCCTAGCAGGGGAACAAAAACACATCCGCAAATTTTCTCTTCGCTAAACCTTTCTTTGGTTTGCTTGGTTATTTTTGTTAAAACTTGTGATAGTTCACCTCCAAGGGGAATAACCAGCCTTCCTCCGATCCCAAGCTGTTCAAAAAGAGGGGCCGGGATTTTGTATGAAGCCGCGGTAACGATTATTCCTGAAAAAGGCGCTTCTTTTTCCCAGCCCAGAGTCCCGTCATCGACTTTGATTTTAACGCTGTAGCCGAGCTCCTCAAGGATTTCCCGGGCTTTTTTGGCAAGCTCCGGCAAACGTTCTATGCTGTACAAATTTACGCCTAAATGTGAAAGTATGGCTGCTTGATAGCCCGAGCCGGTACCTATTTCCAAAATTTTTTCGCCTTTGAGGGGATTTAAGACCTCGGTCATCAAGGCGACAATGTAAGGCTGCGAAATAGTTTGTCCAAAGCCGATTGAAACCGGATGGTCTTCATAGGAAGAATTTTTAGCGTAGGAGGATAAAAATCTTTCGCGGGGAACTTCCCGAAACGCCTTTAGGATTTCCGCGTTTTCTATCCCCCGGGATTGGATCTGTTCAGCCACCATCTTCTCTCTGAGTATATGATATTTCGTATCCATTTTGGCGCGGATGGAAATTAAGCAATGTCACCGGACTTTTAGGATATACCTGATAAAACGGCAAGAATCCAAAAAAGGGTTAATGTCACTGCGCTGTTTCCGGTAAATGCTTTTTATGGGAATGGAATCTATTCGATATCCTAAAGATGCGACTTTGATAATAAATTCCGAATCTATCTCGTACTTCGATGTAGTAAGCGATAGCTTTTCCAAAAGTTCTTTTCGCAGGCCTTTAAATCCACACTGAGTATCAGGCACTTTTTGTTTTACCATTCGTGATAACAAAAACGACATGCATTTATTAGTGATAATTCTAAGCCAGGGCATATCTTTAGGATTAGATAATCTATTACCGAGAACAAAAAACGAACCTTCTTTTAGCTTTTTGATAAAAGAATCCAGCTCTTGAGGTAAATGCTGGGCATCGGAATCCATGATTATTGCCGCATCACAGTCAAGCTTGTTATCGATTATATAGCGAAAAGCCACGCGTATCGAAGCGCCTTTGCCCAAATTTTGTTTGTTTTTCAGGAGAACCTCGACCTTTTCGCCTTCAACCTTGGAATAGGTGCTGTCCGTAGAACCGTCATCTACTACGATAATCGGCAGTTTTTTATGCTTTATCTGGCGGATAACTTCGAGTATGTTTTTTTCTTCGTTAAAAGCCGGCAATATTATCCAGGTTTTCATAATTGAAAGTAACTCGGGTTAACTTGTAAAAAACGGCTGAAACATGTACCATTGAGATGGGTATTGCTTTATGTAGGCCTCTATGATTTTCACGTATTCCTCTATCAGATGCTGTTCCGTTTTTAATTTTCCTTCATCAGAAAACGGAGAAATAGGTTTTTCAAAGTAAAGTGAAAAATTACCTCGGTTTTTTTTGATAAGAAACGTGGGGACAATAAGAGCTTTTGTCTTTAGGGAGAATTTTGCTGCGCCCCGGGGAACAAAGGCTTTCTTTCCGAAAAATTTGACTTCAACCCCGGCGTTTGCAAAATCCCGGTCGCCCAAAAAGGCTACTATTTTGTTCTCTTTTAGTAATTGGGAACAGCGTCTAAGCGCTATGCCGACAGGTATAATCTTTACGCCGCAGCAAGCGCGTTGATTATTGAAAAAATCGTTAACTTTTGGGTAAGCGTGCGAAAGGGCGACCCCGTAGAAGGGATAGCCCAGCTTGGCGACAACAGCGCCGCCTAGCTCCCAATTGCCTAAGTGGGCGCTTACAATAATCACCCCGTGACCAGCGCTTAGCGCTTCATCAAGAAATTGTTTATTGATTATTTTTATATGGTTATCGATAAAATCCCTGTCAAGCAGGGTAAATCGAAAGAACTCTACCAGATATTGGCCGAAGTTAATAAATACTTTTTTCGAAATGTCGTTTATTGATTTAGAGTCGCTTAAACCGGTGACCCTTTGCATATTGTGAATAACAGCGCGCCTATCTTTAATAGAAAAATAGAATTGCAGTTTGCCGATAAAACTCGCAATAGAATAACTTACTTTTCGGCCAAAAGTAACAGCTACGAACCTTCCGATTAGATATAAAATCCAATTAATCATTTTATACTATTGAGAACGAGCTGGGCGATATCCAAGGACGAGCGTGGCTTTGCATACGACAAACCGCGGGCTCTAAAATACTGCAATTTTTCGTTATTTTTTAGTAAATCCTCGACAAAAAATTTAACCTGTCCCGGAGTATGCGCCTGCAAAACCAACTTTTCGTTTAGTAAAAATCTTAAGTTATTCTCCTCTTGGCCCGGAATAGGCTTAAACACTATAGTAGCTAGGCCTTTACTTAAGCTCTCGGAAACAGTAATGCCTCCGGGCTTCGTAATAATTATATCAGAAAAGCTCATTATCTTATATACTTCTTCTGTATAGCCAAAGATATGGAAAGGTTTTTTAAAATTTTTATTTGAAAACCATTCCTGCAATTTTTTATTCTTGCCGCATATGACGATAATCTGAAAATTTAAATTTGAACCATCCAGCGCCAAGGCAATCTCCCTTAAAGGCCCAAGGCCTGAACCGCCTCCCATAATAATAATTCGTGGTAAATTTAAGTTTATTTTGAATTGGCGGGCAGAGGCCTCAAGGTCAATAGGCCGCGAAAATTCCGGCATTATCGGTATGCCGAATATTTTTATTTTTTCCTGCGGAACCGCTAAAGCCTCAAACCTGGCTTTGCACCAATCTGACGAAACAATATAATAATCAACCTCTTTGTAAAACCAAAACCCGTGAGGCCATAAATCCGTTATTGCGGCAATTAAGGGAAAATTATTATTTTTGCGCTTTTTAAAAAAAGAAACCACTCCGCAGGGAAAAGCTTGCGTGCAGACTACCGCGTCCGGCCTAAACTCCTTTATAAGTTTTTCAATTTTTTTCAGGTTTGAAAAATGGATAAGATTTTTTACAGGGTTTAAGGTTCTAATTACGCTTTTTTTGTCGTATATACTTCGCCAGATAAAAGACGCCTTCTGAATTACAAACGAGTATAAAAAGTTTATTATTCCCGAAGAGTAAGTATGCAACTGTTTCAAGCTGTCCAGACAGACAACCTGGCAATTTTCATCCAGGATTTTTAAAGACCGTTCGATTGCCTTTGCCGCCCGATGATGACCGGAAAGATGCGTAATGTAAAGAATAAGGATTTTCTTTTTCAATTTGTAATTCTTGCTTAAAATTTGGTTTCTATATTCTTAAATTGCCTCAACGGACTATAAACGACCTTTTTTATATAGTTTTACGAAGGCGCGGACTACCAAAGGATGAAACTGCTTTTTATTCTGTTTAATAATCTCCTCCATCGCTTCCTGGCGATTTAAAGCAGCCCGATAAGGCCTTTGACTGGTCATAGCATCGTAAGCGTCGGCCACCGAAATTATCGCAGCTATCAAGGGTATCTTTCGGCCTTTAAGCCCGTTGGGATAGCCCAGGCCGTCGTAGCGTTCATGATGGTATTTTACGCCTTCGGAAATTTCTTTAAATTCCTCGATTGGCCTCATTATTTCAACTCCTAGAAGAGGATGTTTTTGGACTTGAATCCTCTCTTCCGCGTTTAAAAGGCCGTTTTTATTCAGTATCTCTTCGGCGATACCGATTTTGCCGATATCATGCAATAAAGAAGCTATTCGCAGCTTCTCGCGCATAGCGTTTCTTTCCTTATGAAGGATTTTTTTAGTCGCGCTTATTTGCTCAAATAAAACCATAGAATAAAAAGTGACTCTTTCGGTATGCCCCAGGGTGTATTTGTCTTTTGCTTCGATTGCCGTCGCCAGGGCCCTTACTATGTTAAGTAAAAGCGTTTTATTTTTATCAGCCTGGGTTTTTAGATCTTCGAAAAGCCAGGCGCTCTGAATGGCCATTACGACGTTAGATGCCAGGGCCGAAAGAAATTTCAGCTCTTCAAGACGAAGTGCTTTACCATTAGTTTTGCGTCCCAGAAAAAGAATCCCGACTAATTTTTCTCGGAAAAATCCGGCTACGCAAGCCCGGGCATGTAGAAGAGTCAAGTGAAATTTAAGCTCTTCATAAAAAAAGAGCTGTGTTTTTTCTTTTTTTAGTTTGTTTTTTCTCAGGAAATTGAGCAACCGCCGATATATAAGAAAGCTATCGCTGTCGATTCTCTTATCCTTCTCGATAAAATATCTCACAATAGGATTTGCTTTATTGATTTTTGCGAAACCCGAAGGAATCTTAAGTCCTTTTTCACCACGGGATACGGTTGCGATGAATTCATTGCGTTTGCGATCGTAAAGAAAGATCCCGGCGTGTTTTACGCTTATGTTCTTTACGATTGTGCGCAAAATAAGTTTATTAAGCAACGCCGCATCGTGGATAAGTATCATTTGGCGGGCGGCTTTTTCCAGCTCTTCTTTATAATTAACCTTCATCTGTTATTAAATGTTTCGCAACTACTGAATATAACTCGCTCAACTCCAAAGGCTTAGTTATATATCCTTCCGCGCCTAGCTTGGTTGCCTTTGAGATGGAAACCTTATCATCTTTGCCGGTAACCATTATTACTTTAGTGCGCTTGTTTTCGCTTTTTACGATCTCCAGAATCTTCAATCCGTTCATATCGGGCATGTCGATATCTAAAAGCATTAAATCGGGAGGTTGCCTGCGAAAGATATCCAGGGCCTGCCCGCCGCTAGTGGCGATAACAACCTGCACATTTCTCCGTTTTAGGAAAGTGCTCAAAAATTCGACTATCTCTAGCTCGTCATCCGTTATTAAAACTTTCTTCATTAGATTTTTACCGCGAGACGAAACAAAAGCCAATATTCCGAATATTTATTATACTATTCAGTGTATTCTGTCACAAGATTTTTTATTGTAATGTAGGGTTTATGAAGGGTGAAGGCGCCAGGAAAAGACAGGCACAAAAAATGCACGATTATTCAGCTTTAAGAGGCCGAGACATCAAATCTTTTACAGCCATAAGAGGTTTTTTATTTTGGTAAAGAACAAGATAGACTTGGCGGGTTATAGGCATGTCGATTTTTAGTTTTTTACTTAAGGTAAATCCGGACTTAACGGTAGTGATGCCTTCAGCAACCATTTTCATTTCGTTTATTATATTCTTCAGCTTTCTGCCTTTGCCAATCTCCTGGCCTACGAAGCGATTTCGCGAATAAGGGGAAAAACATGTAGTTGCCAAATCACCCATCCCGCTTATGCCCCAAAAAGTTGAGGAACGTGCGCCTAACCTTTTACCCAATCTTGCAATTTCAACCAAGCCCCTGGTGAGTAAAGCGGCTTTTGTATTGGTACCGAAGCCTAATCCATCGGATATTCCGCAAGCAAGGGCAATTATGTTTTTTAAGGCGCCGGCAAGTTCCGTTCCTGTCACATCAAAGCTTCGGTATATGCGAAGAGGAGTGCCTTTAAATAAGCGTTGGAGTTTAGAAAGACTTTTTTTGTGTAACGAGGCAATGGTGGCTACGGTAGGAATAGATTTTACAACTTCCTTGGCGATTGTAGGTCCGGATAATACCGCTATTTTTTTTAGCTTAAGCTCTTCTTTCATGATTTGGGAAGGGGTCTTAAGTGACCATGTTTCGATTCCTTTGGCAACGCTTAGGAAAATTCTATCCTTATAATCAGTATCGGTTTTTTTTATTTCTTGCAGGAGCGCCCGCAAAAATTTTACCGGCACCGCTACGATTATTATCTGGGATTGTAAGGCATCGTTTAAACATGATGTTACCTTGACTTTCCGGGGTATTTTTATCGAAGGTAAAAAATCCTTATTTTCTCGCGAGGATAAAATATTGTCGGCTTGTTCAGGAAATGCCGTCCAAAGGTTCACCGAAAGGCCGGGGTTTTTAGAAAGAATAATCGCTAAAGTCGTACCCCAGCTTCCCGCACCCAGTATTGTGACTTTTTTTATCGATTTGTCCATTCTTGATTTCGAGAGCATGGAAGGCTAACGGAAATAATTTACTTTGGATGCGGTTACTTTACCCCTTCCAAAGCTTTTATTGAATCTTTGTGGGTTCGGATTTTTGCCCACTCCCAAGCATAATCATAAAGATGCAGCCCTTTAGAGCACGCGATTATTTGACCGTCATCAACACCGATTTCAGAAGCCATATATTGCTTAACAAGCTGCAAACCGCCAAGATTAGAAGGCAACCCTCCCCATAAATCCCAGGAACGGAAATACAGAATAAAGTGAAGTTGTCCGTAGCGAATGCGGGTGTCGATTAAGCGCAGGCAAGGCGGATCAACCAGCTTTATATCGCCAGGCATGCCTATTTCCATAACTGCCTGGTTTGTTCCATACCCTTTTTCTTTATATATTTTTATAACTTCCTCAACTTGGTTAACTTCAAGAGGTATTTCTTTATACAGATCCCCTTCCAGAGGAACCTTAATTTTAGGGTCGACCAGACGTTCTCCATAGGTGTAATCTTCAGTCTCGGTTTTTTGATCGGTCAAAAGATAAGTCAGGTAACTCTGGACATAATTCATATCGGTAGGGGCGGGGATTGAAACCCCTTCGGGTATAATAGGAATTATTTGATGGGAAGGATTGGTTATCTGAATAGTGACAAAATCAAATTCCAATCTTTGCTGACCTTCGTAACTGCCTCGATCAATCGTATACACATATCCGTGGTCTAAGATCTCGCTTAAGGCCCGGAACCAGGCATCATCGACATCAAATGCGCTTATATATACCGGTTTTAATGACATGGGTGTCCTTTTTTAACGGTGATTATTTTTCTTTGTTTCCGTATTGCGCGTTAATGTCCTTGACATCTTCGATGTCAAGGGTCAAATTCGTGCATGCAAAGTGAACACACGCGAATTTGAGAGCGGGCGAACGGACAAGGCTTTCGCGATGCGAATATGTATTCGCCTTTCCCGTACTCCTCTATCGTTGACAAAGTACTAAAATTA